>JBCDIO010000639.1:0-3131 GCA_038748815.1 Bacteroidota bacterium | reverse complement strand
GCCTTTTGTACCGCTTGCAGAAATCGAGCTAGGGAGAAGGGCTTGAGCAGATAGTCCACCACATTCAGTTCGTACCCTTCCAAAGCGTATTCCTGATAAGCGGTAGTCACGATGATCTGGGGAGGATGGCGGAGGGTTTTGAGCCAGGCAAAGCCTGTCATCTTGGGCATGTTGATATCTAAGAAAATCAAGTCGACCGGATGCTGACCAAGTAGCGTAGAAGCTTCCATCGCATGGTAGGCGTTACCTACCTTTTGCAAATGGGGTAGCTCACTGCAATACCCCTCAATGATGCGGTGGGCAATGGGTTCGTCATCGATGATTAGGTAATTCATGCCAGTTGAATTTCTAAACTAAAGGTATATTCTTTCTCCGTTTTTTGGATGGTCAACCGATGTCGATCGGGGTACAGCAGCGCAAGCCGCTTACGCAGATTCGCTAGCCCGATCCCTTTCTTCCGCTCCGTTTTTGGTTCATAATTATTGATAATGGTGCAGATAATGCTAGATTCCGTAGTCGTAATCCGCAGATCGATATAAGCCTTTTCGGCCAAGCTCTCCACCCCGTGTTTAAAGGCATTCTCCAAAGGGATGATCAAGAGGAGAGGGGCAATAGAATGGGGGTGGGAGAGGTGAGATACAAAGGAGATCGCAACTTCTGTTCGGTAGCGGATCTGGTGTAAACTGATGTAGTCCTGCAAATAATTGACTTCATCTTGGAGGGAAACTAAGTCCGCTTTTGCCTCGTAAATCGTATAGCGCATGAGGTCCGAAAGCTTCAGGATCATGCCTGGGGTTTCGTCTGACTTTTCAACTGCCAAACCGTATAAGTTATTGAGGGTGTTAAAAAAGAAATGGGGATTGACCTGGTTTTTGAGCGCCGTTAATTCGGCTTGTGCTTTCTCGGTTTGTAGGGTTTTTAGCCAGCGCCACTGCTCGTAAAGCCAGAGCAAAGTGAAGATCGGAAGGGGGATTAAAATCAAATACGTAAAGCTTCCGCGCAGCTCCTCAAAATAGTTGGGCGACATTCTGAAAAAAAGAAATAGTAATACCACTCCTGCATAGCTTAAAAGAATGGGCCACTGGTATTTGCGGAAGAATGCGGGTAGAATCAGCCAGGCTACACCCAACCAGAATAGGATGATGAGAGGTAAGGTGATGGGATTGTCTGGAATTTCTAAATACAGGTCCAAGGCCATACTACCTACCAGTAGTGCAATCAGCCCTAGGATAGTATAGATCGAAGTCCTTTGACTTAAAAACGAAATTAAGGGCCAAGCGCAAAACAGGATAATCACATTTATCCCGAGATTCTCCTGTTCTTCAAACATCAAGCCTAGGAGGTATAACACCAGGCCTAAAGCCAAGGTGATGAGTCCTCCTCGGATTATTGCTTTCCGACTTAATACTGATTGCTGCATCCTACAAAAATAGGCTTCTGAGATTCGTTTGCGGGGCAGAATGATCAACCCAACTGTTTTTAGCTTCAACGGGTACATTTTACGGTCAAACGGCATTCGTGGTTATATGCAGTAGGTGTATGTCCTTTTGCCAGGGCTTTAGCAAAGTAATTTTAGAGGGACTTATGCTCCACTTAGGTTTGTCATGAATTCATTAAAAACATCCAATTATGAAGATCATATTCAATGCCTTAAAGTGGATTAGTCTATCCCTTGGTCTTTTAATCGCCTTGGTTCTTTTGGCCGGTTTCACCGTTAAATGCTTTGCCCCCAGTGCCCACCCGCCGGGGGAACTCGTTGACGTAGGAGGTTTCAAGTTGCACGTTCATGCGACGGGAGAACGAAACGAAAAACCGACCCTGGTTTTGGAAGCGGGGGCCGGAGCTCCGGGAGAGTACTATCACTGGATTAGTGAGGGCCTAAAGGATAGCCTGCGGGTGGTTCGTTACGATCGGGCGGGGATCGGTTACAGCGAATTGGCCAATACGCCACGTCATCCGGAGACGGTCGCCAGAGAGTTACATCAGCTTTTAGAATTGTCTGGAGAATCACCACCGTATCTCATGGCTGGACACTCCTACGGTGGTCACTACATCCGGATCTTTACAGAAATGTATCCCGATGAAGTGGCGGGTATGGTGTTTTCAGATGCTACCCATCCGGAAAGCAGTCAACGGACCAATCTCCCCGAAGAGCCCTGGTTTGTGCAGCCTTTGTATCATATCGCTGCAGTATTAGGAGATGTGGGAGTGCTACATTTGGTAGATCAAATGGTGGGGCCCATTCTTTGGGCACCCGGCCTGCCGGAAGAGCAATTGCAGCGCATGAAAGACTACACCAAGAGTGGTAAATATCTCAGAGGGTACCTGGAAGGGGATGATCGCTGGGGGAGCGAACTGGGTACCTTAGCTGCCCAGACAGATAATTTTGGGGATTTGCCGATTCAGGTTTTTTCGGGTACGAACTTAAATGAAGCCCTACTGATCAAGATGGGTTTGGACCCCAATCACATCCGGACTCAACGGGCCAATATGCAGCAGGAGTTAGCGGACCTTTCGACCGAGGGTGAGGTGTTTTTTATGGATGGCGGGCATGTTACTATCTTTACCCTGCCAGAACAGGCGGATTTTATTTGTCGGCACATCCTTCGCCGGTGGTCGCCCGACAAAGAAGCAAGTGACTTAACACAGTAAGTGAAAACCACCCCTGCAAGATACGGTCTATGAAAGAGGAACTTCCAGAAATATCTTTTGACTCCAAGGTAGATCTCTTGATTGAGGTGATGGATTTTGGGGAACTCGACCACCGGTTACAATCCATCAAAAACCACGATCCTTTTAGTCCCCACCAGATTGAGTTTTATCTCATTTTGGTGGTGACTGAAAATAAGTACACACACTTCGTCGATTTTCAATCGCATGAATTAAGTGAAGGTAGCACCCTATTTATCGCCAAAAATCAGGTCCATCACTTCAATGAAGAGCTCGCGGAGGCTGAGGGTTATGGTATTGTATTTAGCCATTTGTTTGTTGATCAGCACTATTTTTTGACGGACAATGTTCGCTTGAATCGGTTATTTAATTACCATATTGAAGATCCAGTTTTACATCAGTCGGATCTGGCGGAAGATGATCTCATAGGCCTCTTTGCTCATCTGCATTATGAGTTTAAG
>JBCDIO010000638.1:0-3132 GCA_038748815.1 Bacteroidota bacterium | reverse complement strand
TTGGTTCGATCAGCGTCAGTGTAGACGACGGTAGCCCTCCGTACCAATATTTCTGGACCGACGAGGCGGGGAATTCAATTCCTGGAACTACCAACTTGGATAATCTCCCCAACGGTGAATATACCTTACTCGTTACCGATTTAGTAGAATGCGAAGACGAAGTCACCTTTACCATTGAAAGTGACCCGCTTCCAGAAATCACCTTGGAGACAGAAGCCGGAGTTTGTGATCAGCCGAACGGAGCGATCAATTTATCTGGATTTCCGGGAATCTCTACCATTTTGTTAAACGGTATTCCTACGTCGCTGAATGATCTACAAAGTATTATACCTGGTAATTACGAAGCCATCGTTGAGAATCAGAACGGGTGCCTGATCACCGATACACTCATTACAGTAGACAATGTGACCCCCTTTGATTTCAGTGGGGATTCCACTCTTTTTGTAGAAGCTGGTGAACTGACCCAATTCGTCATACCCGGAGTTAACGAGCAAGATTTCTCTTTTGAGTGGCTACCCCGAATGGGACTGACTTGTTACGATTGTCCGGATCCTCGGGTAGAAACCAATGAGGATTTGGTTTACCAGGTAATCGTTGAAGACCTAATTAGCGGCTGTGACGGACAATTTCAACTATTCGTAGAGGTATTACCTCCTCAGGACCTCTACATTCCTAACGTATTTTCCCCAAACTTTGATGGTATTAACGATCAATTCCAAGCCTTTCCCTCGGATGCAGACTTAGAGATTTTGCAGGTAGCCGTTTTTGATCGCTGGGGAACCTTGCTATTTCAGGGGAGTGGAGAAGATGCCGCTTGGGATGGCACTTTCCGTGGGCAAGCTGCTGGTACCGGCACGTATTCTTATTTCGTAGAGATCCAATACCGTACTGGAAGACGAGAAGTTCTTACCGGAGACTTACTTCTGCTTCGATAAGCGGGTAGGTCGCGATTAGGGTTTTCTTTTTATTTTCAGGCGGAAATCGGAACTAAGTTCTTTGTAACTTAAATCAATGAATATTTTGACCAAGGCGATTTTTGTTCAGATCAAGGCGCGCAAGCTCGTAGCCATAGCTACGAAGGCGAGTACGCAACGATGAGATGGGCAAAAAGACCCCGTCAAAATGGTTAGAAATTTATGTTACAAAGTACCAAGGAAGTATGAATACTATTATGGAAATCGGCCTGGGGTTTGCCCTTGGGGTATCTTTCTTATACCTCGTTCGGTGGCAAACCCGGGTTCCTGAAATCAAAGTCTTTCAGTGGGGCTTAGTCGCTGCTGCTGGCATTTACTTTACCCTTTCGCTGTTTAGAGCTCCCATTAGCTGGATTGTTATTGAAGGAATGGGCATCCTGATTTACGGTATTTTTGCTTGGTTGGGAGCTCGGTATACCCCGGCGTGGGTCGGTATTGGTTGGTTACTGCATCCCATTTGGGATGGATTCTTACATCTATATGGACCGGCCCCTGACGTAGTTCCCCATTGGTACGCGATGACTTGTCTGGTATTCGATGGGATGGTCGGTTTGTACATCCTATTAGGACCCCTTCGGGAAGTGGATAAGACCATTAAAGGTTACGATATCGTTCAGGAAAAATCCGGTAAGTGATGAAAGCTGTTCGCTCCCTTTCTATTCATCTTCAAAAACCCGGTTACTGGCCTCTAAAGAGAATAGAAAGAGGAGGCGGAACAGAGAAAACCCTTAACTATCAGCTTGTTGCGTCAGGGCTGAAAGGCTTTGTATAAAACAGGATAGACTAGATACAATCTTGGTGGGGGGAGCGTTTTCTGTTTACGAGGGGTTGTAAACACATGACAAGTTTACATATAAAAGAACTTCATCTCAAGGGGTCCCCTACGAAACAAATAAAAAAAATACCTATACCTCCAATTTTGTCGGGTGGCTTCTATTTTATTGCCGCTGAAAACCGAGTTGAGGCTGTCTTGGATCGAAAAAGAAGTCGATTCCCGATTCATTTTCCGCATCGTAGCAAGACCATTCTACCGCTTTCCCTTTGCGCAATTCGATTCCTAGATTGATGTCACAGTCCGTTGCCTTAAAACAAGAAGTGTACTGATATTTATCTTTTAGGTATCCCACCCCGGTGGATCGATCGTATTCAATCAGAAAGTACCAACCCTCCGTCCCACAGCCACACATTCCACGTGGCCGACAGGTCCCCAAGGAATAATACTCGAAGGCAAGTACCATAAATTCGAAGGTTCCTTTTTCTTCTTCCCAGACGATGGAGCTCAGTGTCGGATTCGGATACTCAGGCATTGAAATCGAAAACTGCTCATTCCCTCTTTCGAAGATCAAGGCAGTGGAGCTGTAATTATCTCGATACGCCTCCGTTGATTCCAGCTCAAACGGTAAACTGCGATTCTTTTTGAGGTCCGTCCACGTACCACGAAGCTTTGTGCCCTTCCAAATACCGGAAAATACTGCGCGAGGAATGAAATTTTCGTCCAGCTCATATAAGCGTAAGGAATCTCCATTTATATGACCTTGCACCTCAATGGGTTCACCGACGGAGATATACGCATAATAGCCACCTAATCCACTGATGTCACTTTTAACCAGATTCATGGAGATAGGATATTGTCCATCAATTTCTCCATCCAGTTGAAAGGTATGGCTCGTTTCTCCAGTGCTGATCGCCCAGGTTTGGGCTGAAAGAGAAGATATGCCCGCAGCTATCAGGAGGCATAAGCTGGTTAATCGGTAAAGCATGGTTTCTTGTTTTTAGGATAGCAAAGATTCAATATTTTTCCGGATATCGGATATTCACATTCCTTTTCACTACAAGAACGTACATGATTCCCTCTGGGAATTTCCATAAACGTATCATTTATCCAAACACGGAATCCATTCGCACAAAGGAACTAAAGGCAGGCACAAAGGGAAGCGCAGAGATTACAATGTGATAAGAGAAAGACCTCTGCGAACTTTGCGAATAAACTCTGCGGACTCTGCGTGAAAAAAGCCCTCAGGTTCATGTCTCTCGCAAAGACAGGCGCGAAGCTAGGCGCAGGGATTACAATGAGACAAAAGGACACCCTTGAAAACCTCCGTAAACTATTCAGGCACCGAAGCCTTTCTCTTTCTCGCAGAGAACCTAAAGGCAGGCG
>JBCDIO010000637.1:0-3134 GCA_038748815.1 Bacteroidota bacterium | reverse complement strand
GTAAAACGTACAATAACAAATGTGAGGCGCAAAGAGCCGGTTTAGTAAAATACACTCCGGGGCCTTGCGATCCCTGTGTAGACAAAAGCAAAGCTCGTATGCTACCCTGCCCTGATGTAATCGACGAAGTATGTGGCTGCAATGGCACTACTTACCAGAATGAATGTATTGCCAGAAACGCCGGCTTGCAATCTTGGACGGCAGGTCCCTGCCCAGCGGCGGGTTGTATTGATCAACGCAAGAAAGACCCCAAACGCGATTGCCCAGAACTCTGGGATCCCATCTGCGGCTGCGATGGCAAAACCTATGGCAACGAATGTGAAGCCGAGCGGGCCGGTGTCGTAAAATGGAAAAAAGGAGCTTGTAACTAATAGATATCGAAAAAGACGAATGGATTTAGAAAAATCACCTTTGATCCTCAGCGAGGATTTCAAGTACGTACTCGACCTGCTGGAAAAAACCAATGCCAACGCCTTCATAACTGGACGAGCTGGCACCGGGAAGTCGACCCTCTTGTCGTTATTTCGGCGGACCACCCGCAAGAAATGCGTGGTGGTGGCACCTACTGGAGTAGCCGCCCTCAATGTCAAAGGACAAACGATCCATTCGTTCTTTGGCTTCCCGCCCCGGATTATTAATCCAGGAGATATCAAAAAACGTCGAAACCGGCGGCTGTACAAAGCTATGGAGATTCTCATCATTGATGAAATCTCCATGGTTCGGGCCGATTTACTCGATTCCATTGACCGTTCCTTGCGAATCAATCGGGAGTCTAACCGCCCGTTTGGAGGAGTACAAGTTGTATTCTTTGGCGATCTTTTTCAACTACCTCCGGTAGTAAGTACCGAAGTGGAACAATACCTTTTTCAGAATTTTTACGAGAGTCCTTATTTCTTTTCGGCACAGGTACTACAATCTGACCAGTTCCCCATGGACATGGTCGAATTGCAAACGGTATACCGACAGGAAAATCGACGCTTTTTGCGTTTATTAGAAGCCGTGCGGCTCAATCGCCTTGACTATGATGATCTGGACGACCTGAACGCCCGCTATCAGCCCGAAGAAGTAGAACCAGGCAATTACATCACCCTGTCGGCCCGCAATGCCACCGTGGACCGCATCAATCAGGCAGAACTAGCCAAATTGGAAACTAAGCCCGTGCACTACTTAGCGGAAGTGAACGGCACCTTCCAGAACCACCTCTTCCCTACCGAAGCACGCTTATCCATCAAAGAAGGGGCACAAGTCATGTTTTTGAAGAATGACCCGGCCAGGAAATACGTCAACGGGACTATTGGCAAGGTGGTGCAATTGGGTGTTGAAACGATATCGGTAGAAATTGGCAGCCCGGGTAAAGAAGAGGTGATAGAGATCGAGGCCGCCGAGTGGGAAATCATTAAATACAAACCCGATAAAGATAACCCAAGCTTAATCGAAGCTGAAGTTATTGGGCAGTTTCGGCAATTTCCGCTTAAGCTGGCTTGGGCAATTACCATTCACAAGAGTCAAGGAAAAACCTTTACGCACGTGACCATTGATATGGGCCGGGGAGCCTTCGAACACGGGCAGACCTACGTGGCGCTCAGCCGCTGCCGGACCCTCAGCGGCATCGTTTTGCAAAAGAAACTCAAAACCTCGGATATCCAGGTAGATCCCCGCATTGTAGAGTTCTACGAGCAGCATTTTTAGGACCAGAAGACCTGCCGTTTATTTGGCCAAACTACTTTTGTTCCATATATTAGAAAGCAAAACTTATATATATGGCAAACAAAAGATCTAGAAAACAGAAAGCTGCGGCCCGAGACCAGAAAGAAGCACAACAAATCGTTCGGATCACCGTAATCTCGGTGGCGGCACTATTGGCTTTGCTTTTCATCGGATTTTTGAATTCGTAGAAAAGTCCTTTACAAGCCTAGGCAAAAGGCCCCCGCCGATGGGCGGGGGCCTTTTACTTAGCCCTTTTTTGAAGGTTAGATTAGCGATGGAGCTCATTCAAAAGCCCTAATATCGGCGCGCCAAACGCTCAGCGTTTATCCCTACAAAATGGGATGCAACAATGGTATACATACGATCGAATTCAAGATAAATTCGTACATAAAAAGTCCAGAACCCTCTCCCAATCAACCACAATCTAAATAATATGAAACCAACCCAAAAGACTTTTACAAGTAGGCTATTACAGCCCTATCTGCTTATTCTTGGACTAATTCTAGGCCTTGTAGCTTGTAACCAGCCTGAGACAGAGTCAGCGCCCGAACCAAGATTTGAGGCCCCTTTACAAAATCATGAATTATCCGATTGGTGGTTAGCCGATGGAGATGCAAACAGCGACACGGTGGTCATTTTTTGTCAGGGAGGCCCTAGTGATTCTCTCCAATTCAAACCGGGGCAACGCACATATTGGCGGTATCTGCCTGGCTATGCCCGTTCTTACAAAATCTTCTTACACCAATACAATACCTTTTTTCCGGCTATCTTCCAAAGCGAGGATTTTACCGTTGATGATGCCGAACGGATAACGCAGTACTCCGTAGATATACTCGCAGAAGCCGTTCGCTATTTTAAGGGTCAAAACAAGGAAGTTTGGCTCATTGGTCACTCCTACGGGGCTTTCTTGGTCACCCATTATCTGGCGACACACCCAAATGAAGCCAATAAAGTGGCGGTCCTCTCCGCCCGCATTGATGTACCCCAGGAAACCTACGAAAGTCATCTGAAAGGTGTCAATGGGTACTTCGAAGAAGGGGTGACTTTTGTTCCGGACGATCGGGATTTGAGCACATTCTCCGAGGAAAAACGCAAATCATATCACGTCAAACAACTGTTGAAAGGGAGTCTGGGTAGCATACAACACAGTACGTTAATGACGGATAAAGATCTGACCGGCGTATTCTACTTCAATGGAGATAAAGACGACCGGGTTGGAGAAATGACCCAAGCCGAAATCGATTTTTTAAAGGGCAAGGGAGCTAAGGTTTTCAAAACCCGATATAATCACAGCGATACTTTTTACGGGCTGGTTGAGGCGATGGAGGCCAATGAAATTGATTGGTAGCTATTCATTGAACGGGGCCAACTTCAACCAAATTGGTCGATGGAGGCCCAAAATATACCCAAGGCGGAGTGGTTTGGAG
>JBCDIO010000636.1:0-3138 GCA_038748815.1 Bacteroidota bacterium | reverse complement strand
CATAGTAATCTGCTTTTGGTCCTCATTGATGGATTGAATAAAATCCTCGTGTAGTGGAATGAGAATATCTTTTTCTTTGACCTCTAAGCGGGCCATTTCTTGCTGAGGGAATTCTAGTATTTCCAGAATGGTACCGAGCACCCCTTGTACCTCCGTTTGAACTTGGAAGCCAGTCAAAAAGGAGAATACTAGCTCCTCTTCAGCTAGCTCAAATTCCCGCTCATGGTCCGGAATAATATCTTGTTCGCGCAGAGATAGGGCTTTTCCACTGAGCCTTGCAGCTGCTTCCTTACTGTCGATATCCTCTAATTTGATCAAAAGGTCGTTTCGAGCATCAAAGGACTCTACAAAATACGGAACGGGTTGGCCTTGTAAGCGGAGGAAAACGGCCGAAGTAGCTAGGAAATCTTCCAGGTATTCGGGTTCTACTTGTACACGTAGCCATCCCTGAACGCCATGGGTTTTCTTGGTGTAACCTATTTCTACAAATGCTCCTGCCATACTAGTTACTGGAATTCAATGAGGGTTTGCATCAGAATGAAACCTTGCTCTGCTCGTTCCTCCCAGCTCAGAGAAGGGTCAATATTTTGACTATCAAGAATGCGTAGTTTACGATAAACCAAGCCGACCCCACGGGCGTACTTTTCTTCTACCTCGCGTAGTTCGATTAAGTTTTCATTGAGCGATGGTACGATGGTGAGTACTTCTTCGTACGATTGAGAGCCTACATTTTCAGTAGCTCCCACGGCTTGGGTTTCGTAGTCCCAGCCCTTAAACATTACGACTAACTCCCCCCCTACCCGAATTTCGGTATTGGGATCGATGAGCGAATTTCCATCCCAACGTTGGAATTCCTCCGGAGGAAATATAGCCTTAATGAAGGTCAGGTTATTTTCGTTGCGAAAGGCTCGCTGATCTTCTAACCAAGCACTGAGCACTTGTCTACTTTCCCAAATAGACGTATCGTCGGGGCGGGTGAATTGTTCAATTCGATATTGCAGGGTTCCAGTACCATCGGTAAAGGTATCGACGACGACCTCTCGCAATTGGTTACTGCGAAGGTAAGCCACAGAATCTCCGGTAGGCGTATACACCACTGAATCCATTTGGTACGTCCAAGAACGACCAATGGCGAGTGGATAATAGTCTTCTTGAAAGTATGGTTGAAAAGGGTCCGGAGTAGGATCACAAGACCATAGGCTTAAAATTGAAAGACACAAAGTAAAGACTACCAACCGTGGGTATAGCATGATATAGAGAATTAGTTCAGCTCTACGGACGGTAGTTTGCTACCCATAATGATTCCTCCACCGACTAGATCATCACCCTCGTAGAATACAGCGGATTGCCCCGGGGCCACTCCTTTGACATTGGCTAGAAAATCGACTTTAACCTGATGGTCATTTTGTGGATACAACTGCGCCATGGCACCATTATCGCGGTAGCGGATTTTGGCCAATACCTCGAGCCCCTCTGTTGGTTGTCCGTACTTCATCCAGTTGATTTGACCAACGGTCATACCGTTACGAACTAGATCTGAGGCCTCGCCTAGAACTACGGTATTAGATTCTGGGCGGATTTCAGTTACAAACATGGGTTTTCCAAACGCCATTCCCAGACCTTTTCGCTGGCCAATCGTGTAGAATGGGTAACCTTGGTGGGTACCAATTACTTCACCGTCACGGTTGACAAAGTTGCCCCCCTTTACCCGTTCTTCCAAGCCTTGTACCTGTCTTTTTAGGAATCCACGGTAGTCATTGTCTGGCACAAAACAGATTTCGTAGCTTTCTGCCTTCTTCGATAGGTCGGTATAACCCCAATCGGCAGCCATTTGTCGAACTTCAGGTTTCGTATAGTTGCCTAGTGGAAAACGACTCCGCTCCATACACTCTTGGCTGAGTCCCCAAAGAACATACGATTGATCTTTATTATAATCCTTCGCCCGAGAGATGAATTTTCGACCGTTATGGTCTAGGATTTTGGCGTAGTGGCCGGTGGCAATAAACTCACAATCCAAAGCATCGGCCCTCTTCAGAAGAGAGTTCCATTTAATATGTGTGTTGCAAAGAACACATGGGTTGGGAGTACGCCCTGCCATGTATTCGTCGACAAAGTTGTCGACGACGTAATCTCCAAAATCTTCCCGAATGTCTACGATAAAGTGCGGAAAAGACAAGTCCACCGCTACCTGACGGGCATCATTAATGGAATCCAGGCTACAACAGCCGGTCTCCTTCTGGGTTCCGCCAGAATTTGCGTAGTCCCAGGTCTTCATAGTGATCCCCACCACTTCGTATCCTTCTTCGTGCATCATCATGGCGGTAACTGTACTGTCAATTCCACCGCTCATGGCCACTAATACTCGTCCGTGCTTACTCATGATTCCAATTAATTAACGAGTAAAATTACAAAAAAGGGGGGCGGAAAGTTCTGACATACGGTCAAAATTTTGGTAAATTAAAAATGAAGCGTCTTACAATTGAACTTCTCTGCCTTCCAAGACATTTGCTTTTTCAGGTAAATCATCTAATTTTAGCGTTTATAGCTATAATTTTAGCACAACTTTAAGGACCCCAACACACTAAGTACTCTCCTAGAGTAGTTGAATCCTCGAACACATTCAAACAACCGATCCTTATGAAAAAATTCGCACAGCTATTAGCAACACTCATTTTTGTTAGTGCGACTAGTGTTGCCTTCTCCCAAGAATTTGGCTTAGCCTCCTATTACTCTGATAAATTCCAGGGAAAGCCCACCGCAAGTGGCGTTTCTTACGATAAGAAAAAATTTACCGCTGCTCATAAAACCCTACCTTTTGGAACCATCATTAAAGTCACTCGCTTAGATTCTGGGAAGTCTGTAACCGTAAAGGTCAACGACCGGGGACCGTACATCGGTGGGCGTATTGTCGATCTTTCGCGAGCGGCGGCAGAAAAGTTAGATTTGATTACCGATGGAACCACCCAGGTTAAAGTAGAGGTAGTAGATCGAATGACCAACGAAGAAGTGGCCGCCTCTACCAACAAAAAGAAAGAAACAAAAAAGAAAGAATCGAAAACCAATAGTACCAAAAAAGAATCTAGTAAGGTCACTAGTACCAATGCTGATCAAAAGAAAGCGTCTAAGTCAAGCACATCT
>JBCDIO010000635.1:0-3139 GCA_038748815.1 Bacteroidota bacterium | reverse complement strand
GTGAAATTTGGGATTTCAGTTCAGAGATCCTTTTGCAATCGAAATGGATACGAATCATGAAGAAAACCCTAAAAAGGGAGGGATTATAATTCACATCCTGTTTGCAGGCTTGGCAGTAAATGGTTTTAAGTGTTTATGCCGCCTGGCAAATTAGTTTATTGGTGACTACTAGCATTAAACCGAGTCGCATTAAATGCTTTAGTGAAAGCTTTACCGGTGTAAAAGACAAGGGCTTTTTGGGTCCCTTGAATCCGGTAGGCTTTTTCGGTCTCATAATCTCGCGTCATCTCAAACGCTTGCATCAGGTTGTATATATTGATCTTCTCGAGGTCGTTAATCACGATTTCCGGAAGATTTTCAAATCCTTTTCCAGATGGATAGTCGGTTACGTAGTATGCGTGGTCCAGAAAGAAATTCATCCTTTGTAATTGGACCGGATGGTTTTGTTGAATACGTTCTAAGTAATCCGCTTCGTAGGCATCGTACAGACGATCATCGATTGTAGGGGTACTCTCAGAAGACTGTGCCCAAAGTGAGGCACTGGACGTAACAAAAAGGCTGATAAGCAGAAATGCCCTCATAGTTTGTTCAATTATTTTCTTAAAAATACCCAGAAGGTATGGGCCGTTCGGCATTTTGATTCAAAAAAAGGTTTTCTGAATAATTTCAGTCAATTTGGGAGGTAAAGGTTGACTGGATCACTCAGAGCAATTATGGGTATGTTCATGTAAGGTAAGCGATGGAAAGTAGCTATTCCAGAGCGCTTCGGAGTTGTTTGGAGGCCCATCTTTGAGCTGGAAAGGCACTTTTCGGGGAAACTACGCTGAAAAAACAAGCATTTAACACAGGCTAAATATCGATTTTTTCGCTCTGTTCCATCAAAAAATGGACTCTTTTCGATTTCAAATTTGGCTTCCAAACAAGCTCTTAGATAACAATGATCCGAATTTAACAATCCAGACCCCAAAAAATATAACCGCGAAAGATGGAGTGGTTTAAGAGCGAGCATAACGAAGGTAATCATTTTTCTGGATTACCATTCGTTACACCGCTACTGCTTAGAGGCACACGATGCAGCTAATGCTGCCTGGATCTTTTGGGAATTCGTACCTGAAACGTGTGGGGTCTGGTTTTTTGAGAGGGGCCAACAAAACAAAGGCCCCTAGACAAGAGACTAGGAGCCTGCGTTTTCCATATGCGGAGGTTCTTTTTTTAGTATTCGATCAGATACGGAAGTCTGGCTTGAACACCTTTTTGATCTATCATTGATTTGACTTGCTCATAATAGGGATAGTATTCTCCCAGTTCTGCACGTAGTAGTCGAGCATTAACGGTCTTGGTTGTTCCTTGTAGTTCTTCTAACAGAAGCATCAGAGGATCTTTGATTTTGGGATATTCAACCAAGCGATATTTCTCCGATCCAGCTAAATAAGCGGCTGCATCCACTGCATCATCTAAGCCTCCGATTTCGTCCACCAAGCCGATTTCCTGAGCTTTCACCCCAGTCCAAACTCGCCCTCGCGCTACTTCATTCACCGCAGCTAAGTCTGGATAACCACGAGCATCTTTCACTCGCGTTAAGAACGTCTGGTAAATGAAGTCTGTAGACTGTTCGAGAATGGCTCGCTCTTTCTCCGATACAGGGTAGAATGGAGAAATACCCGTGGCAAACTGACCCGTTTTTATGGTGTCTACCGTGATTCCCAACCGTTCGTTGGTTAACTCAGAGGCATCAGGAATAACGAAGAAAACACCGATAGACCCAGTCAAGGTATTAGGCTGGGCAAAAATACTATCCGAAGCACAGGCAATATAGTATCCGCCAGAAGCCGCATAATCTCCCATAGAAACCACGACAGGTATTCCTTCGTCTTGAATAACTTTTATTTCGTGCCAAATATTATCCGAAGCAAGAGCTGAACCGCCCGGCGAATTGACTCGTAGTACAAGGGCTTTTACCCGTTTATCTTTGCGGACTTCCCGCAACATTTTAATATAGGTTTTATCTCCAATCTCACCGGGTTCCGATTCTCCGGAAAGAATGTTTCCTTCAGCATAAACAACCGCGATTTTATCTTTTATGGTATAATCCGCTTTTACCGCCCCCGATTGGAAATAGTCCTCGATAGTTACGGTAGGCAACTTATCGTCCTCCTCTAAACCAATGGCTTCTTTAATGGCGACCAAGACTTCTTGCTTGTAACCAATCTGATCAACTAATCCTCGTCCTTTAGCGTCTTGAGCCTGGCGAATGAGATACTCATCGGCCATTTGGTGCAGATCATTGACGGGAATTTCCCGTACCGTACTAATGTCCGCCAAGTAATGCTGATATAGCGTATCAATAAATTGGCGCAATTGGAGCCGGTTTTCCTCAGACATATCGGTTCTCCAATAAGGCTCAGTCGCACTTTTAAACTTACCAGCGGAGAATACCTGCATATCTACTCCTACCTTGTCTAACATTTCCTTGAAGAATGGAATCACCGCAGAATAACCACGGAAGTCTATACTGCCCATGGGATTGAGGTAAATGTTATCCGCAATAGAAGCTAGGTGGTAGGTCTTTTGGCTGTAATAGTCTCCGTAAGCATAAATGGGTTTGCCACTCTCCCGAAAAGTTAGGAGCGAAGAGCGGATTAAGTCCAGGGAAGCCTGGCCTAAGTTGACCGACTCAAGATCAAGTAATATGCTCTGAATTTGGTCGTCTTCTCCGGCTGTTTCAATAGCTCGGCAAATATCGGGTACCCCGAGAATCTTTTGCTGACTCAGATCGATGGGATTCATGGATAGATTGTTCGTTCGTTCGGGGATTTGCTGGTCAAAAGGTAGCCATAAAACCGCGTTTTTGGGAACGGTTGGAGTCGATTCGCTCATGGTGGCTAAACGGCCTAGACTCAGGGATCCAATGATACCCAAAACAACTATTGCTAGAATGGTTCCAAGGCAGGAAGCAAATAGAAATTGAAAAAATGATCTCATAAATGAAGCTAAATTGTATGCATACGTTGAAGATCCATAACAAGGGGATATATCCAAAAACGAAGTGATTTATCCTGTGGAAACGTTTATTTAAGCCTTGCCAACAAGCACATGTGCTCCGCGCTAACTTTCCCAACCCACTTCGCTTCGGGTATAG
>JBCDIO010000634.1:0-3144 GCA_038748815.1 Bacteroidota bacterium | reverse complement strand
AAATCTTTAATAGAGATTTTATCCAATTTAAATCAATTGATCCAAAACAAAAAGCAATAATTTTTTTGATTCTATTTCTATTTCCTTATTTCCTCCTTGAAAAAGCTATTTCAGAGCGACAAAATCAACATTGATTTAGAATTATTAAACCCCACTCTCTTTCCTTCACCCATCAATGTTATCTATTTTATTTTATCAAGTTACATTTTTCCGATTACAGCGGAAAAACAAGCTCAATTCAAAGATTTTCCGCATTGATTTTAAGTTATCCAATTCTTCATTCGTTTAAAATTAAGTCTAAACCTATTTCCACTATCTTACCTTCATTCTACAGTAACTAAAACCAATACTATGCGAGGCTGGCAAATTCAATCCTTCGGAGGCCCGGAGGTTTTCCAATTGGTAGAACAAAAAGATCCTAGTCCTAAGGAAGGCTGGGTATTGATCGATGTCAAAGCCTTCGGCCTCAACCGTAGTGAATTATACACCCGACAAGGCCATTCTGGAAATGCCGTAACCATACCGCGAATTCTGGGCATTGAATGTGTTGGGGTCATACTCAACGGAGGCGGTACTGATTTGCAAGTGGGCCAGCGAGTAGCCGCAGCCATGGGCCATATGGGGAGAAAATACGACGGTGGCTACGCTACAAAAACCATAGTTCCAAAAAGCAATGTGTTTCCGGTAGAAACAGATTTGGACTGGACTACTTTTGGGGCACTACCAGAAACCTATCTAACGGCTTGGGGAGTAATCAAAAAGGCCATTGACTTACAGCCAGGACAAACTGTTTTAATTCGAGGAGGGAGTTCTTCGGTGGGTTTGGCGGCTACTTCAATCGCCAAGGATATGGGATGCACGGTTTTGGCCACCACCCGCAAAAAGCAAAGGTTCCCATTCTCAAAGCGGCTGGTGTTGATCACGTGCTGATCGATGGAGGAAGCATAAAGGATCAAGTTCGAAACATTCTTCCAGAAGGAGTACATGGGGTGGTTGAACTCGTCGGCCGACAAAACACCATCCTAGACGGACTACAGTGTATTGCCCCCAAGGGAACCATGGGAATGGTTGGCTTTTTAGGGGATAGCTGAGACTATCAGTTTTTCCCCTGGATGCCGTCTACCGTTAGGCTGACCCTTTACAGCTCCGAGACGCTGCACACGGATACCGCCACCCCTACCCTACAAACGATCGTTGATAAAGTCAAGGCGGGAAAATACAAAGCCAATATTTTCAAGAATTTCTCGTTTGAAGAATTACCATTAGCGCAAACGATGATGGAAGCCAACCAAGCCGCTGGTAAATTGGTTGTTACTATATAGAAAACTGTTCGGGTAAGGGGCGATCAACTAATCGGTTGGCATTGAGCTGCTCACCTTGTTCCCTTACCCGTTCTGTTTATCCACTCCGGTAATAACGGTAAAATGAAATGGTTTGAGTAGTTCTTACCTCACTTCACTTCGGGTACAGATTGGACTAACCTGACCTTCAATTCCTCCAAAACAGCTGCATTATTTTCGCCCTGCAACGTGTGTCCCTCCGCTACGTAATGCATACCTAGGTATTCTGCGGAAGCCCGGAAAGGAATAAAAAAATCATTCCCTAAATTTCCTCCGTTGGAACTGGTCACCACCGCCATATTCTTACCGCGTAGTTGCCGTCCCAAGTCTTTTCGGATTTTTAGTAAATCGGTGAACCGATCCAGAAAATTCTTCATACGGCCACTCATAGAATACCAATAAACGGGAGTGGCAAAGACCCAGATTTGGTAGTCGTGTAGTCTTTCGATGAGCCGTTCAAAATCCTCGTTTGCGTAAGCGTGCTGGTAAGAGTAGGGCTCAATCTGATAATCGAGTAGATTAACAACGGGCCATCCTAAATCATGGCCTAGGTGCTGAGCAATTTGTGCGGTATTGCCATCGGAGCGAGCGCTCCCCAGAATAATTACTCCTCCCTTACTGGTGTTGGTCTTTTCCATTGGTCGTGGTTATGTTGGTGTTGCAGCTGCCGGATGTTGATCGTATGGACCCCATAATTGATCAAGATACCAAGCGCTATAAGTACCAAGAAAACACCACAAAAGAGCACGAGGTTGGGTATGTTGTACATAAAGTCCATAGGAATAATGGCGCCGAGCACTCCGGATAAGACGAAGCAGGCCGCGGAAATATAAAGAAGGGCCGCGGACTTGGTAAGACGGTTCAGTTGCTTAATCTTCATATCGGACACTTCATGCTGAAAGGGGCTGCACCGATCGGAAAGCATATTACCAATCTCGGCACTGAGGGTCATCATTTGTCCGGTCGTTGAAAGGATCAACATGCCGACGCCAGGAAGGATGGTGATGGGTATATACCACTCCATGGATTCTCTTTTTTGTGGAAGATACAAAGCTCTTAACCAATCGCCATCCAAGGGCGTATGCATTTTACGCCCCTACTCCACTTTCACCCAACTTTGGCTATGCAGAATCTGCCCATTTCGTACAAACTGCACCCAATAGGTACCGGCCCGCCAGCTGCTCACTCCAATAGACCGTACCTGTTGTTCGTCAACCGGAATGATTTGCAAAAGGCGTCCCTGCGCATCTACTATCCGAAGTGCACAATCTCCCTCCGGAGCCTGCCAAACAACCCGCAGTTCCTCTTGAACCAGATGCAGCATCGTCCGGATCAACAAATGGGTCGAGTCCAGGCGAATCGTCTTTTGCTCAAAATCCCCTTGCTCATTGACGAATTCGACCCGTTTGATCAAGGGATTTTCAAAAACCAATTGATGTAATATGGTACCGTCTTCCCCCCTTTGTAGGCATTGGACCCCACCTTCCGGTACAGCCATTCCCGTTTGGAACACCTCTCCCTTTATACTCCCGGCTTGAAAAATAATGGACCGAAGTTCCACCTCGGGCGATAATCCTCTCCCCGCCTCCACGTAATAGTCCAAAAAGACCATTTGGGCCTCACTACTGCCAGGAAAAGGCTCTGTTGTTTCAATCTTTTTTCCAGGTCCACAAGCCAGAAATAAAAAGAGCACCCCCGAACGTGGTCACAAAAAGTGGGTAAAGACGCATAAAGTATGGTTTGATCTGTCAAGAAATAGTCAAATGGTGCATCTTTACCATTTTGTCTAAGAATCCAATGGTTT
>JBCDIO010000633.1:0-3148 GCA_038748815.1 Bacteroidota bacterium | reverse complement strand
GACAGTTTGCCATTTCTCAAATAAAAAAAGCAAAAGGACTGAATAAAAAGATCTTGAATCCGATGGATAAGGAAAGAAAGACGCCTTTGGATTTCTGCTTTGTAAATCACGAAAATGGCTCCATCGCATTAACTCATTTTCTGCAGAAGCAAGCTTGGAAGCAAGAACATTGTGGTTTGGTTAATATTCCCCATATGCAGGATATTTTTGGGTTGTACCACAATGAAAAAGCTGCTTATCAAGGCATTATAAAGCATGAAAACTCCAATGATCTTACGTTAAGTTCTATTCCAAAAGGGGAAAAACAGATCGCCTTATTGTACTTCAACCGCAATGGGTATTCAACCTACTGTAAGGATTACCGAGCATACTGGGATTGGGTGGCCAAGCGGAATGATGCGAGATATGAAAATACTATTGGCCATGGTAAAAATTACGATGCCAAAAATATGATGCACACCTTTCGATTGCTGAATATGGCCATTGAAATCGCCGAAGAAGGCCAAGTAAATGTGCGGAGAAAAGATCGGGAATTCTTACTTAAAATTAAATCAGGAGCCTTTGAATACGCGGAGCTTTTATCACTGGCCCAAGAAAAAAAGCAACAAATGGAGGAAGCCTTTGAGTGTTCAAGTTTACCCGATCAACCCAATCTAAGTTATATCCGGGAAATAACCTTCCAGTTGAGAGATCAGTATTATCAAGCATGAATCGAACGCAGTCCATCTGGTACACTGCCCGCGCATGCTATGGTCCCCTTCACCAAGAGGCTTATGGTTGGGAAGAGTATGTTAGGTGGTCTAAACTTACCCATTTATCGGAAGTGGTATCCCTCGATGGAATGCTCAATAGATTGGTCTTTGAGCCAGACTTCAAAGCCGAATACGATTGGCAGCACACCGTCACCGAGGGCGTCTTGATTAGGCCATTTTTCCATAGCCTCGATTACGTTCTAGAAAAGACCAAGGATTTAGAGACTTTTAATCTGCTGGCCGTAGTAAAGAATCCTTCAGAGACCCTACAAGATTTATCAACCCCTTTTGACTTTCTAGGCTATGACCTGATTGAAGTCGATGGTCAAATTAGTGCTTTAACGAATTGTGGTGGTTTCGATAAATCTTTCTTACCCCGAGATTTAAACGAATTCGGACTTATCCCAACATGGAAGCGGGCCAAGAAGGTTCAGGAAGACCTGAGGGTCGATTATCCAGATGAGCTCCATGCCGACTGCGATTTATTCGAGGTCTGGAGACATAAAACCATGGGCAGAAAAGGGGGGAATTGAAATCTATATTTCTCTTCCAGTCCAAAGAGAAACGCCTCTCCTGCGCAGAATGTCCTAATTGGACAACACGGTGCGCTAGCCTAAGTCTACCTTTGGTGCGCATTGTTCATTCATCGTATCAAGACCATGACCAGAAAAGAATTTCTAAGCATGTGTGGCGTACTAGGTGTCGGTATGCCATTCCTATCTGCTTGTAGTACGTCCAAAAAAGGGTCTCCCTTACCCCCTTCCGGGAAAGTAATCATCATTGGCGCGGGTGCCGCGGGCCTTTCGGCGGCCTATTTACTGCGAAAAAAGCAGATTGAAGTTATCGTATTAGAAGCCTCCGATACCTACGGTGGCCGCATTGAATCGGTGAAGGGCTTTACTGATTTCACTATTCCGGTTGGGGCAGAATGGTTACATACGCGGGAACCTGTCTTGGCAAATATAGTAGCCGACCCCACGGTCAAGCTCGATGTACAGACAACGGCCTACGACTTCGAGGTAGACTATGGTCTAGATGCCGAGACTGGCCAAAAAGTAAATCTTAAATCCATTGGTTTCTCTGAGAAGGACCTGCGCTTCACCAATTCTTCCTGGCTGGATTTCTACGAACAATACATTCTTCCTTCAATCCAAGACACCATTCAATACCAGAAAGTGGTCAAAACTATTGATTACACCCAAGACCAGGTTGTGGTAAGAACGGAGGATGAGGCGTTTACCGCCGATCGGGTCATTGTAACGGTACCCGTTCCCATTCTCAAAGCCGGGGATATTGAGTTTGTTCCCCCTTTACCCGAAAAGAAACAAACCGCTATCCAAGACTTAAGACTTTATGGAGGATGTAAATGTTTTATTGCGTTTAAAAAGCCATTCTATCCCACTTGTGTAAAGATGCAGGACGAAGGGAAAGGCCCAACGCGAGTGTACTACGATGCTACTTACGGGAAGAATAGCCAAGATCATGTGTTGGGACTCTTGGCGGTTGACCATTATGCCGATCCTTATCTGGCCTTGGAAGACCCCGAGCGGATCCAATTTATGTTACAAGAATTGGATGAGCTATTTGCTGGCCAAGCAACTCCCAATTACCTAAGACATGTATTTAAGAATTGGAATGAAGACCCCTTTGCCCAGGGAACTTATTTCCCGGAGACTAGTCTGAAAACCCTTCTGGCGGCTAGGACAATGGCTAAGCCGGTAGCCGATAAGCTGTACTTTGCGGGTGACCTCTATACCGAAGGTAGTAGCGGATACTCCATGGTTCACGTAGCGGCGGAGTCAGCGAAGCGGGTCGTAGACCAATTGGTCGGAACCCCAAGCTTTATTCGTTAAAATAGGCGAGTGGTGAGTTCAAAAAAAGGAGGATTTGTATCTTAGAAAGTAAACTATATCTTATCCATACTTTTCCTTTAACTCGTTTCAAATCGAATCCCTTTGTCCCTCGAATTCCAAATACTACAGAAACCTCTCGAAATGGAGCTTTATCGTAAAAAGAGAATAGCCCGCTCTTTTTGGATCTTTCTCTTGATGGCCCTCATAGTTTTTATGACACCACGCATCGGAGGATATCTTAATTTTATTTTTTGTTCTATTGCATCGGTGTATGCGGGATTCTTGATCTGGGGAAAAAAAAGATGGATTCCAACACCCAAAATGGTTTTAGATCATCTCGAGGGTAGACTAATAATAAAGGATGATCCTTTTGAAATTATAACGGACTTTGGAGAACGAATTACCAATCCAACTTTTAAAGGGAAAGTTGTCTTAAAGTACGAGGGCTATTTCTGGGAGGTAGTGATATTTCTTGGCCAAGCGAATTATTATTTCGGAGCGAAGAATCAGATTATCTTTTACGATGAAAACCAAGAGGAAAAG
>JBCDIO010000632.1:0-3152 GCA_038748815.1 Bacteroidota bacterium | reverse complement strand
TTTGTTCTCGTCGCCGTAAATCGACGGGTACCTTTTTACCGCGAACAATCCGATCGTAGGTAAGAATCATTTGCTCGGCGTGCTCAGGAATACCCAGAAAACGTCTTCTCACGTTGGCGAGGTTCGAATCCTGGTCTATTTTTTCGGGGTGCAAGAATAGGAGGTCTACCAGGGCTTTTACCTCTTTCTTTGGGTCGGCAATGGGAATCTTGGCCGCTTCCAAACACAAGCGTTGGGTGAGATAAGGTTGGCCATTGGTCCAGTACATGATTTCCTGTAAGATGTCAGAAGCGGGGGCCTCTTTGTCTTCTAACCCTTGTTCTAAAGGGGCCGCTTCCGAGGGACTAAGATTCTCTAGGTTAATTGGAGTACCAATGTTGAAAGGAGTCCTAGAGGGGTCCGCCATTAGGTCATCGGGAATGGCTACGCCGATAATGCAAAAATTGAGCCGCTCCAATTCTGGCCGCTTCGCCCGGTTATTATAAAGGGATCGAACGGCTCCAAAGAAGTCATCGGTACTGAAATTATTTGGATCTAAGGAAAGTAAAGAGTCAATTTCATCCAGGAAAATGATGATTCTTCCGGATACGGAGGGAAGTACCACGTCAAGCCAGAATGCACTCATTCGGGCCACTGGCGTTAGCAAAGTGTTCTCTTCCCACCAGTCCAAAAATTCGTCTTCAATATCTAGATCTTCGGCAATTTGTTCTAGGATGGAGAAATACCATCGCTCTGCATCTATGTTTCGGCTACCGATGGAAGTTATATCAATATCTACACAGTTATGGCCTTGATCTTGAAGACTCTTGATACAACGGACTTTCAGGGATGATTTTCCCATTTGCCGGGCCGTCAATACGTAGCAAAAACGCCCTGCCTCCAGGTTTTCTAACAAGTCATGGTCCGCTTTGCGGAATACATACCCTGGAAAGTCCTTTTTTAAGGTTCCACCAGCCTGGTAATAAAACTTGGTAGCCATGGAGTTTATCCCAGTTTGTTTTTGAGGTAAGAATGGTAGAGACTACAAGTAGCGGTTACATTCGGTGGTGTTCCCTTGATTAATCCGGCCGCCGAAAGGCGACCTGCCAAAATGGGATCTTTACATTTTTGATCACTAATAATCGTTTTCATGGCAGCAGAAAGCTCCGGAAACTGACGAATATTGACCAGGTGATGCCGTAGATGATCGCCAAAAGGCCCGGCGTCTTCTATGGACTTCTCCATGAGTTCTGCGTAATCGTATTCTCGCATGGCCAACAAGTACATGGCCCGGCGGATCAAGTAAGGTTGTCCCCCGAGCGTGTCAATGAGCGTTTGTAGTTGTACTTCGCTCAGATTCTGTTGGTGTAAATCAGCAAGATTAGCAACTTGCTCTAAGTTGAAGGGAGGAATAGAGGCTTCTTCTCCCACGTTGAAAGGAGAGGAGTTAATGTCAGTGATCGCCAGTTTGGCTTCCGTCGAATAAGAGATACAGAGTTTTAGTTTTTCCCACTCTGCTTTAGTTTTACTGCCTTCGTGCCAAGCCCGTAGCATAGTAAAAAAGTCCGAAGAAATATTGGGATATGAAAATACTCGGTCGGCTTCGTCCATAGCGAGTAGCACCGGTTGATCTAAGCCTTTAAGGACGTATTTGCGAATAAATGAGCGTGCTTTTTGCTTGGCGTCTCGGGGTTTTTCCCAGATATTTTCCAATTCATCCTCGCAATCGAATTCTTCGGCAAAATAATAGCAGAATTCCCAAAGCAGGGCGTCTAAATTTCGTAGAGTTGGGTCGCTTATATCCTGAAAGTCGATATAAATGACGGAGTGGTCCTGCTCTTTGGCATGTTGCAT
The DNA here is from genome assembly GCA_038748815.1 of Bacteroidota bacterium. Lineage (GTDB taxonomy): Bacteria > Bacteroidota > Bacteroidia > Chitinophagales > Saprospiraceae > JBCDIO01. The sequence continues at coordinate 1,319 of JBCDIO010000632.1, read as the reverse complement.
GACCCTCGCCAGTAGAGAGGTTTTACCAAATTGTCGAGGTCCACGGATGCGGAGCAAGGCACCCGGATCACTTACTCGCTGGATAAAGTTTTCTTCTCCATGTCTAGTGATGTAATACTTAGAGTCGAGGCGAACGGCACCCGTAGGACTCTTTAAATTAGCAACTGGGCTTGGCGCAATATCCGTACTAAGATCTTCTATGAAAGCTTCTACCGCTTCTGCACTCACCTTTTTAGTAGTGCGCATGGTCTCCCTTTGACCGATGACATCCGTCACTTTTTTGATAATGTCGGTGGAGTCTTGGGGGCTTGACCAAGAAAGCTGTTGTATTAAATCTAGCCAACCACGGAGCTTAAAGTTTAGCGGTTTATTTTCTGGCCATTGCACCCGAATGGGAATAATGATGGGGCGGCCCGTGTTTTGTTGCATTTTTCGGGCTTCCTCTACCTCCTTGAGAACCATTTCGGATAGGTTAGATTGCTCCGATAGTAACAAGACAAAATAATCGGAAGAGTGAATGGCACTTAAAATAGCCGTTGGCCAGTTTTCTCCGGGCAGAATGTCTTTCTGATCCAGAAATGGTGTGAATTCTTGCTCCTTTAAGGTGCTGTAAAGAGCATCTACTAATTCTACTCCGGGCCCTTGGTGACTATGGCTAATGAAAATTTGTGTATCGGCTTTTCCCTCCCGCTCCAATTCGCGGATGAGGTCCAATAAACCGAGTCGAATCTTATTCTGCTCCGCACCGGCTACCTCGGGGTCGATTATTCCTTTGCGAACTTGCTTGTTAATAGACTGATAACGAGAAGATTGAATGATTACTTCGTCAATGTCCGGTAGGTCGGCTAAGGCTACCTGTAATTTGTTCAGGGCCTCCATAATCTCGTCTTGGGAAACCAAGGAGCGGATTTCATGAGCTAAGCGCAGGTAATTATTTTGCATAGGTGAGGGATCCGAAGGGGTTTCTAACTCATTATTTGGTTGATAGCCAGAAACATAACTAATTTTTTTCTAAATATAGTTTTTTCCCGGATCAAAGTTATGGTGGTATACTCCAGATGACTTTTGTTCAGTGCAGTTATAAAAGCGCATTGGTGAGCTGAAAGAGTCTTTTTTCCGGTTATTTCACGAACCCCTGGCTTTCGGGGGGCACTATAGTTATCCGTTTTAACTTATCCGCTAGCTAGCTCACAGGTTCAACCCAACTAGCGGCTTGTACTTGGGAAATGTTCGTTCACTCTAGAACTTTGTAACTTAAATCAATGAATATTTTGACCGAAGCGATTTTTGTTCAGATCGAGGCGCGCAAGCTCGTAGCC
>JBCDIO010000631.1:0-3157 GCA_038748815.1 Bacteroidota bacterium | reverse complement strand
CATTATTCTACGAGCATTTACGGCGGTACCCGCGCACGCGGCCTTCTCCGTTATTATGGGTTTTTTTATTGGTAAGGCCAAAATGGAAAGTACACCCAAACGGTGGCTATTTTTTGCACAAGGAGTTGGTTTGGCCACACTGGTGCACGGATTTTACGACTTCTTTATTCTGCAGTCTCTCTACAGTTGGCTTATTATTTTTGCCATTGTAGTCCTTTTTGGGAGTGCCTATTTATCCCGGAGAATGATTTTGCTGCACCAAGAGGGATCTCCATTTCGGGAACCGGCGAGCGATGCAGGAATTAATCCTTAAGCTTCTCGTTATTAGCATGCCTTTCTTTATCGCGTTTGGTCTTTTTAATCAATGAGTTTGCTAAGGCAGCGGTAAGATCAACGCCTGTTTGGTTAGCTAGACAAATCAATACAAAGAGGACGTCGGCCATTTCTTCGGCTAGAAGAGCTGGTGCTCGTTCGGCATCTTCTGGTCGCTTAAACGATTGTTCGCCATAAATTCGAGCCATCAAACGAGCTACCTCTCCCGTTTCTTCCATCAAAATGGCCGTATTCGTTAGTTCGTTATAGTAGCGGATGCCAACCGATTGGATCCATTCATCTACTTGTTGTTGTGCTTCTGCTAAAGTCATTTCAGTCTTTGTTTTTTGTGTCGATCCAGATGGTAACAGGACCATCATTTAATAAGCGTACCTCCATATGGGCTCCAAATTGGCCGCGCTCTACCGTGCGACCGCTGATCATGGCTAGTTGCTTACAAAAGCGTTCATACATCGGTTCGGCCAATTCTGGTCGAGCCGCTTTGATGTAAGAAGGACGGGTACCTTTTTTGGTACTGGCGTGTAAGGTAAATTGGCTGACCACTAAAAAGTTTCCATCTACGTCTACTACCGAGCGGTTCATCTTACCCTCTTCATCATTAAAAATCCGCAGGTTGGCGATTTTTTGGGCCAGCCATTCCAAGTCAACCTCTTCATCGTCGTTACCTACTCCCAGAAGGATCAACAATCCTTGTTGGATAGATCCAGTAATCTCTCCACGGACGGTAACCGAGGCTTCGGTTACTCGTTGAACTAATGCACGCATTGGATTTTGTTTGGTTTGGGTTTATTTTGAATCAGTCTAAATTACATCCGAGGTCGTAAAAAGCCTATTTCCGCCCCTTGATCCATTCGTTTTCGTCCGGGAGGGGTTTGGTGATTTGTGTGGCAAGGCTTAATTTTGCGAATGGATAAAAGAAACAAAAAACAAGTATACAATGTCTGACGAAATTACAAATGTTGGAAGCAAAGGGTACTGCCTGATGTACTTTTTTATCGGCTTCGCCCTTTTCCTGAGCCTAGTCCTATACGTATACTTCTACAACGGGAAGTTTCTCGGATAGATTAGCTAAGCTTCTAATAGCAAAATCGGAAATATGATCCAGATTTTGCCCTCGATATTCGATCTCATAAGTCCCTTGCTACTGGATTTATGAGATCGTCGTATTTTGTATCTATCCTAACTATTCTTGTTGTGTATGAAAGCGATGATTTTGGCTGCGGGCCTGGGCACCCGTTTGCGTCCGTTGACCAATGATCGACCTAAAGCCCTGGTTTCACTGGGTAAGTATACGCTATTAGAGTTCGCCATGCGCAGGCTTGCTCAAGTGGGTATTCGAGATTTTACGATCAACGTACACCATTTTGGTGATCAGATTATCAAATTCTGCCAGCAAGATCGCTTCGAAGAGTTTTCGATTCAAATTTCAGATGAACGAGATGAACTATTGGATACCGGTGGGGGAATATTAGCCGCGTCCTCTTGGCTCCACGATTCGGATCCATTCTTGGTCTATAACGCCGATATTCTTTCTGATTTGGATCTAATAGCAATGCGTGATGCGCACCTAAAGGCCGGGGCCATTGCTACCCTTGCCGTCCGTGACCGTTCTACTAGTCGTTATTTGCGATTCACTCCAGCGGGTAAGCTCTGTGGCTGGGAAAATCGAAGGACCGGAGCTATCCGTTGGTGCGGGGAGCCAAAAGAAGATTTCAAAGCACTGGCTTTTAGCGGCATTCACTGGATTTCTCCACGTATCTTCGATTATTTCCCAAGTAATCAATCGGTCTTTTCGATCATCGATGTCTACCTTTCTCTATGCGATCAAGAATGGGTACAGGGCTTCGACCACAGTTCTGGGCGGTGGGAAGATGCCGGTAAACTGGATAGTTTGGAACGCGCTAAACGCTTGGCTCCCCAAATTCCCATCTATGCAAAGTAATCGAATCGGTTGGATACTACTATGGTTTGCGGCAGCCGTCTTTTTTGGTTTAGGACTTTGGTACCCCATTATGAGTTCTCGCTTATTCTTTAAGTTTGATCGCCCTGATATTTACCTGTGGAGCTCCATTCAGTCCTTTTATCAAACTGACGATTGGTTTTTGGCAAGCCTTCTGTTGGTCTTCACCTTCCTTCTACCCATTCTTAAATGGATATATTTAGGGTGGAGCATCTGGCGAGGATCATCCCAAGGTCGCCTGCAGTGGTGGTTGGAGATCATTAATAAGTGGGCTATGTTAGATGTTTTTGTGGTGGCAGTGATTCTCGTTAATCTCAAACTATCCTCTTTGGTGATCGTAACGAGCCTAGAAGCAGGGGTGACTTACTTTGCTGTATCGGTACTTTGCTTACAAGGATTATCTTTTTGGATGGCCCGCACCTCGGACAATCGGAACGTATGAAACAACTACCCATTGGTACTTTTGTGAATATGGCTACTGTAGTGCTTGGGAGCCTGCTTGGTTTAGCACTACAAAAAGTATTTCCGCCAAACTTAGAGACGATCATCTTCCAGGCTATTGGTCTGGGGACTATTGTCATTGGTATCAATATGAGTCTTAAAATTCCTCCAGGTTACCTGTTAACTTTTATTTTCTGTTTGATCCTAGGGGGAATTACCGGCGAACTCATTGGCCTGCAGCAGGCTCTCTTTCAACTCGGCGATTTGATCAAAGCGAGCCTCGGAATTGAGGATGGTCAATTTACCACTGGATTAATCACCGCCTTTCTGCTCTTTTGTATCGGTTCGATCACCATTGTGGGGGCTATTGAAGAAGGTATTCAAGGGAAAAGAGAATTACTCTATATCAAATCGACCCTCGAT
>JBCDIO010000630.1:0-3159 GCA_038748815.1 Bacteroidota bacterium | reverse complement strand
GAGGCTTTTGGCCGGACTTCCTGACGGCGACTCAGCCGGAGGTTGTACGTCTCAGCGAGTTCGATAAAGCGCAATCCTTCAATAAGAGGCAAAATAATATTGAAACACCCCCGGGAGCTTAGCAATTTCTGTACGGATCGTAGCAGATCGGCATGCGAGAGCTTGATCGTATGCCGCACATCATTCCGGTCTTGAGAATCAGAAATGGTTCCACCCGTAAAAAAAGGAGGGTTGCTAACGATCAAATCGTACTGTTCGGGAGTATCTCTGGCGTAGTCCTGCACAGAGCCATCGATAATTTGTAGCCGGTCACTCCAGGGAGCAGCCCTAAAGTTATCGGCGGCTTGTTCGCAGCTATCGCGGTCAATTTCTACCCCCACGATCTGAAGTTGTTCCGATCGCTGCCCAAGAATCAAGGCAATTAAGCCCGTTCCCGTCCCAATGTCTAGGGCTTTTTCATGATCTTGCACTCGAGTCCAGGCCCCCAACAAGACCCCGTCTGTACCTACTTTCATCTTGCAGCGATCTTGCGCTACGGAGAACTTTTTGAACCGGAAAGGCTCCACCACATGGTCCGCTTTCATAATCTTTATTTTTCTCAACTACAACTCAATTGATCGAGCAATAAAGAAACTACTGAATTCAATAAATGGTTGTAGGATTCTGACATTAGCCCAGCAAGAAGAATTTTAAAAATTATCTATTTTGCAAGTTCTGCTGATGTAATGCATTCTGGCATGAGTAGTAACGGGGTCTTCAAGATAGAAAAGTTTATATGCTTTTTTGCGGCACCCCAAAATTTGAGCTGATTTTAGGACATTTGAATTTGTACCCCTATGAGTGAAGCAACAGAAAAAGGCTTTTTTGAGAATCTTTGGGAACGCCGGTTTATCCAGTACCTTATTTCGTACCTCGTGGCGGCCTGGGGTATTTTGCAGTTTACCGAATGGGTCACCAAGCGGTATGCCCTACCAAATACTTGGGTTGATATAATCATGATCTTTTTGCTGGCCTTATTACCCAGTGTTCTTTTGATTACCTACAATCACGGGCGGCCGGGTAAAGACCGATGGCGAACGATTGAAAAAATCGTCTTGCCCGCCAATGTCGTCATTGCCGTATGCCTCGTTTTTTTCCTGTTCTCTGGTCAAAGCCTGCAAGCGATGGCCGCCAAGGTAACGGTGACCAACGAGAATGGAGATACCATTGAGCGGATTGTTGCTACCGGGAATGCAGTCCAAATGTTGGACTTATATAATTTTGAGAATAAAACGGAGGATCCCTCCAATCAATGGCTGACCAGTGCTGTACCTATTCTCCTTGCTGCCGACCTTGAACAAGATATCCGTTTTTACTGTGAACCCTCTTTCGAGCTTAATGAACGGCTGGGTAAATTTGATTTCTCCTACCAACAAGAAATTCCCTTTTCGGTGAAACTAAAAGCCTCCGAAGAGGCTTACAAAACCCAGTTCATGGAAGGAGAGATTTCCAAAGAAGAAGATAACTGGGTCATCAAAACGCGCGTTTTCGGTGTGAGTGATGGCGAGTTATTCTACGAAAACACCTATCAAGGACAAGACATCTTACCCCTGATCGACGATATCGCCTCCGATTATCACCAACAGGTAGATAATCCAGAAATTCAACAAGAGGATCAAATAGATCTTCCGGTTGGAGATTTGTTTACGTCTAATTTAGAAGCCTTACAAGCGTTTATCCAGGGAGAAACCGCCACGTTCGTGGAAAATAATCCCGCTAAAGGATTACAGAGCTATCAGCAAGCTTTGGCTTTGGACCCTAATTTCATCGAATGCCACTTATCGCTGGGTCTACTTTTTAATCGGGTAAATCAGACCGAGCAAGCCGAAGCCAGTTTAGAATACGCCATGGAACACTCGGAGGCACTAACCGAACGCCAACAGTTCCGGATTCGGCATATGTATTATCTCAACGCGAAAGATAATGAGAAGGCTATCGCATTGCTGGAAATGTGGCGGAAGCTATACCCCAATAGCCTGACCCCCTATTCTCGATTGATCAGAGCCTATTCCATGCGGGGAGAATTGGACAAGGCCCGAGCGGTTGGCGAAGAAGCAATTGCAGCTGGTCAGGGGGGAGAAATCCTGCTGGCCATGGCTAAGCTAGCCTTGGTTCAAGGTAAAACGGAGGATGCCGAAGATTACTTCAAACGGTTTACCGAAGCTTATCCAAACCAAGCTGCTGAGACGACCGAATTAGCCACGATCTACCAACAGCAAGGAGAGGTTGATAAAGCCATTGCCTACCTGGAAGAACTCCTTTTATTGAAGCCCAATAATTCAGAAGTACTTACCAGCCTGGCTACTATTATGTATCAGAATGGGCAGTTTAAAGAGGCAGAAAAAAAATACCTCAAGGCCCTACAAAAATCCAAGACCTTCGATGACTCTCTGAATCTTTACCGTAACAACATGATGTTTTACTACCAAACGGGAAAAATCAATCAAGCAATTAATACGCTGGAGAGCCTGATTACCTGTCTGGAGAGTAAATTTACGCCCTACGAGGCTCAGACCAACTATCTCAATTTTCTCTCTATCACGATTTTTAAAGACGGTGGGAGGATCGATGAAATCAAAGGAAAAATTGACCAATTCTTGGAAACCTACCCAGATCCAGCGGGTATATTCCCGTGTGCCGCACAAATAAATATCGGTATTGCGGAAGAAAATGCCGCTTTGGTCAACGAAATTATGGACAACTGCTACGATAATTTATTGACCCTCGGTGGCCAAAATATGATGAATCAAGTAACCGCCTACCAGCTGAAATTTAACGGCCAATACGAAGAGTCTATCCAAACCTTCCAAAAATACTTCGCAGAACTCGGTCTGGAAGACCCCTCCTACGATTCCCTAATTGCGGATATCTACCGCTTAAACAAGGAACCCGAAAAGGGACTAGAACTCTTGGAGCCGGCCTTAAAGAAAAGTCCTTACCAAGCGGATCTTTACTACCTTAAAGGAAAATGCTTGCGCGATGCTGGTAATACTGCAGAGGCTAAAGTGACCATAGAGCGAGCGCTGGAATTGTGGTCCGACGCCGACGAAAACTTCCTTCCTTTACAAAAGGCCAAAGAAGACCTCGCCGCTTTGTAATTAACCATTACGGTCTAATGAG
>JBCDIO010000629.1:0-3159 GCA_038748815.1 Bacteroidota bacterium | reverse complement strand
GGTAGCACCGAGCCCTTCCAGAAAAACCTGGATGTCATTCGTGCCGCCTCCCGGGCTGGTTACGGATTTACCGAAAAGGTATTTGGTGCGGTAGAAGCCAATGTGACCACTTTGCTTCTACCAACCTACGAAGGGAACGTATTGAGTTCAGACACGGCTAGTCTATTAGCTCGGTTTGCTTCGCCTTTGACCTTTGTGCTTTCTCCGGGTATTGACTACAAACCCAACGATAAACTTTCATTCTTCTACTCACCCGCTTCTTTGAAGTTAATCTACGTAGCCGATGACGCGATTGCGGCTTTAAATGTGCACGGTAACGAAGTAGGATCGAATAGTTTCTTGCAGCTAGGATCTAACTTGAAGGGTATTTATAACGATAAATTCGCAGATGATAAAGTAACCCTTACCTCTACCCTTGATTTGTACTCCAACTATCTACTCAATCCACAAAACATTGATGTGCTGTGGCAGAATGACCTTGGTTTCGTCATTTTTAAGAATTTCTCAGTGAATCTGGTCACAGAATTATTCTACGATCACGATATTTTGGTACAAACAGATCGCAACGACAATGGCATCTTGGAAGAAGGTGAATTAGGTCGTCGGATCAGCTTTACGGAAGCCTTATTGATCAAATATAATTTCATCTTTTAAGGAATTCCAAACGGGTGCCACTGCTAAAGCGGTACCCGTTTTCACATCGGAAAAAAGCGGTATCTTACCTCCCTAATCCAAACCGCTTTATGGCCGAAAAAAAACTCTTCCTACTCGATGGGCACGCACTCGTTTACCGAGCTCATTATGCGTTTATCCAACGCCCACTCATCAATTCTAAAGGTTTCAATACCTCCGCAATTACTGGCTTTGTTCGGACCCTGTGGGATCTCATTCAGAATCAAAAGCCGAGTCATCTCGCCGTTTCGTTCGACTTGGAAGGGCCTACGTTTCGACACGTTATGTTTCCCGAATACAAAGCCAATCGGGAAGCTCAACCGGAAGATATTTCCGCTTCTTTCCCCTATCTACGCCGTATTCTGGACGGTTTTAAAATTCCCATCGTAGAGGTGGAGGGCTACGAAGCCGATGACGTCATTGGTACCCTTTCTAAGCAAGCAGAACAAGAGGGCTTTGATGTGTATATGGTCACTCCCGATAAGGACTACGGTCAGTTAGTATCCGATAAGGTCTTTCTCTACAAACCGGCTCGTATGGGGAATGGCATTGAGATCCAAGGGGTCCCAGAAATTCTGGCCAAATGGAATATCGAGCGCGTCGAGCAAGTTATTGACATGTTAGGCTTACAAGGAGACAGTGTGGATACTATCCCCGGAATTCCAGGTATTGGAGCCAAAACCGCCGCTAAGCTGCTTGCCCAATACGATACGATGGAGGGGATTTTTGAGAATGTTGAAGCGCTGAAAGGAAAAATGAAAGAACGGGTGATCGAGTTCGAAGAACAAGGTCGTTTGTCCAAAGTATTAGCTACGATCAAACTCGATGTACCCATCCAGTTCGATGCGGAGCGCTACCTCATTGAGCCTATGGATAAAGATGCACTCAGTGAGGTATTCAAGGAATTAGAATTTCGAACCCTGGCCCGCCAGATTTTGGGAGAAGCAGCGGCTCCGGCCCCCGGTCAGCAAGGGCAGCTATTTGGGGGAGCAAGTGCACCAAGATCAGCGGCAAAAGCCCCGGCTAAGCATTCGGTTGCGACAAAAAATATTACGAATACCGAGCACCAATACCACTCGGTAGAAACGGCGGAGCAACGTCAAGATCTGGCAAAGCTACTCGCCCAACAAAGCCTCATCTGTTTTGATACCGAAACGACGGGGATCGATGCCAACGAAGCATCTCTGGTCGGCCTGGCGTTTTCGGTGAAAGCGGGAGAAGCCTATTACGTCCCCGTCCCGGAAGATGCCGAAGAGGTACAACGCATTGTGAACGATTTTAAAGCCGTTCTGGAAAATGAATCGATCAAAAAGATCGCCCAGAATGCTAAATACGATCTACTTATCCTAAAGTGGTACGGGGTAGAAGTAAAAGGCGCCATTCTGGACACCATGATCGCGCACTATTTGCTAGAACCAGAATTGCGGCATAACATGGATTTTCTGGCGGAAACCTACCTGCAGTATCAGCCAGTAAAAATCGAAACACTCATCGGCAAAAGAGGTAAGAATCAACTTACTATGCGAGATGTCCCCGTAGCTAAGGTGGTAGAATACGCCGGGGAGGATGCAGATATCACCTACCAGCTACAAGACAAGCTCTTCCCAGAACTCAAGGAAGAGCAATTAGATGAACTCTACTTCAGCATGGAAGAGCCCTTGGTGCGGGCACTGGTGGAAATGGAGTACAATGGGATTCGGGTAGATACCGATTATCTGGCGGCTTATTCCGAGGAACTAGGGGAACAGGTGCGCGCTTTTGAACAAGAGATCTACGATGACACCGGACACCGATTCAATATCGCCTCGCCCAAGCAGGTGGGGGAAGTCCTGTTTGATCACATGAAGATCCCCTATCGTTGGAAGAAAACCGCCTCCGGCCAGTATTCAACCAATGAAGAAAAACTGAACGATCTGGCCGCAGACCACCCTATTGTAAACAAGATTTTGAAATACCGTGGACTTACCAAATTGATGTCTACCTACGTAGATGCTCTGCCGCGGATGGTGAATCCCAAAACGGGACGAATTCACAGCTCTTTCAATCAAGCTTTGGCGGCGACGGGGCGGTTGAGTTCCAATAACCCGAATCTGCAAAATATCCCGATTCGAACACCGGAAGGAGCCAAAGTGCGCGAAGCCTTTATTCCACGTAGTGACGAGTTTACTCTCTTGGCTGCGGATTACTCCCAAATTGAGCTGCGACTTATTGCCGAACTCAGTGGTGATGAGGCCATGGTGGAAGCTTTCCAGCAAGGACTGGATATTCACCGAGCCACCGCTGCGCGGGTTTTCGATGTGGCTTTTGATGAGGTTACAAAAGAACAACGGTACCGAGCCAAAACGGTCAATTTTAGTATCATCTACGGCGCTGGAGCTACCAATCTTTCGAAGCAATTGGGCATTAAACGTACGGAAGCCAAAGAGTTGATTGAAAACTATTTTGCGACCTACCAAGGCCTTAAAACGTACATGGATAGCGCGGTAG
>JBCDIO010000628.1:0-3165 GCA_038748815.1 Bacteroidota bacterium | reverse complement strand
CTACAGTCAACCAAAGGAAGGTTTACAACTGCTCACCGAATTTTATTCCAAAACACAGATTATCGAAATAGTGGATTAGTTATTGATAATGACCTTTGACACTTCCGCTTGCCCATTTTTCAGGATAACCTTTAGCAAATAAACGCCATTATGCAGATGAGGAATATCAATTTGATAGCTCGTCCCAGAGTAGTGAGGTGCATAGTCTTCGACCAGAACTTGGCCATTTAAATCGTAAAGACCAATTAACTGCGCATCATGAACAAGCCCGCGGACGTTTACTGTTTGTGCACCCCGCACAGGATTTGGGTCAACTTCTACCACTCGCTCGCCTTCACCATCACCCTCACCAGCACCTTCGCCGTCGGGAGTTATATAGAATGTATGGCTCCAAGCAGGGGTTTGCAGTTCCATTTGGCGGACACCAATATCAAACCACTCTTTATTAACAGTTAGGTGTTTTCCAACTAGCCATTTATTCGAGAAAATATCCATCACCTCCTGGTCCTGATCCATGAAAACGATATGGTAGAGCGGATTTTTAAGGGCATTTAAGATAAAGGTATGTTGATCCGTAGTTTCTACCACAATGGACTCATAGTCTGAATTTTGTAAAACATCAGAGGTGGTCTTCATAATACCTAGCCAGTATTGATTGGCGGTATTGGTGTGCAGTCGAACAGCGTACACACCTTCTTTTAAATCTCGGATATCTAAAGCAATCTTTTTCTTGATTTTGATTGGATCATAAATCGTTTTGACCAATTTCCCTTTGATATTGAGAAATTCAGCACGGTGGATTTCAAAATCCACGGTTTTGGCATCTAATACGATGTAGTGAGCACCGAAATGATTGTATTTCAGGCCCGCTTCGTCGGCCCGTAGAATGGATAAATTATCGGATTTAGTACTACGCTCTCCATCGCACTCGACTCGTCGTACATCATGCCCCATTTTTGCTGCAAACATAGAGGGAACCATGCAAGCATTATGCTGGTATGCTCCGGCAATAACCGTTTGAATGCCTTCTCGCTCCCAAAACTGATATCCGGGTAAATTATCCCGTAATTGAGCTTTAGCAACTAAGGCATTACTTCCAGGAAATAGCACATCCGCAGTACAATAACTCATTGTAACTGGAACACTTGGAAAAACATTTGTCCAGTCGGCGTTAGTGTTTTCTACGTAACAGTCTTCGATAGAGGAGGGGTGGGTTGTTGCGCAAGAGGATTCAAAGTAATCTCGCATAGCTTGTAAAGCTTGCGAGCCATTGGCTGCTTGCTCCAGGTAATCCAGTTGGGCTCCACCTAAATCGTATGGGCCACTACTTAAACCAGCGTGCACAAACCGGAATTCCTGTGTCAAGCTCTCTTTACTCACAAATTCTAACGTTGACATAGCCGCGTGTGCCCCTTGTGAAAAGCCTGAAATATATAATTGTTCGTTTGGCACTGGATACCCCAATTGGTCACAAAGCGACCGAGTTGCTCGAATAGCATCTATGGTAGCTTGAGCTTGGGTTCTTTTATTAAGGAAGAGGTGCTGTACTTCATCTGTTAAATCAGCACTGCCTAGGCCAAGATAATCAGGCAACACTGCTATGTAACCATCACTAGCTAGACTCATGGCAACTACTTTCTCTGGATTTAAGTAGCCATTACTTTCTGGATCCGAGAAATTATACTGAGAGGGCACATCTTGATAGGGTGGTTGCGCACCATCTTTCACGGTCCGATGACAGTAGGCAACTATAGAAGAATAGCAAGGAACGGTATTCGGCATTAAGACCAACCCCGATGCCGTAACCGTTTGGCCGGCATAATTTTCTGTTTGGTACTGGATACGATAAATACGGAGATCGTAAATGGGATGATCAAAAAGATCGTGAATGAAAATGGGAAGACCCGTTATGTCGTGCATTTGCATACGAATCTCATCCGACTCAATCGTTTCGTTGATATCCCATGGATTAACAGGAGCAACTAAGGAGCCATTTTGGCCGATAAGTTGAAAGCTACCAATACCTCCAACCAATAAACATAAAACTAACCGGGTGTAGATCTTTCGCATACGCAAACCACTTTATTCAATCCGTCCGTTTTGTGCTATTTGTTTGTTTTTCAGCTATCTAAATATAGCTGAAAAAAGACTATTCCTTTTGTGGGACGTCCTACTTTCTGATTAAAAGTTTGCAGGTGAATTCAGGAGTACTGGGGCAGAATGGGCTTTAATCTCTTTAAAGGTAATAAAAGCCTCGTATTATTACAAATTGATGACTGGCTGGTCTAAACCAAAAGGTCTCCCCCGATTACCAAAAAGATGGCATAAAACTTGAGTTATCCATCTAAGACTCTTTATCTTTGCGCCCGATTTGACCCTCCTTCTCTACACTAACAACGAGGACGATAGGGTCAGTAACATCGTTCTTACCAAACTGCTGTTCATGCCAAAGGATTCTTCTATCAAATCCGTCTTGATCATTGGGAGTGGCCCAATCATCATCGGTCAAGCCTGCGAATTCGATTATTCCGGTACGCAAGCGGCCCGTTCTTTACGGGAAGAAGGTATTGAGGTTAGCCTGATCAATTCCAATCCGGCGACCATTATGACCGACCCCATGACAGCCGAACACATTTACTTACTTCCTCTAACCACGGACAGCATTGAGCAAGTGCTTCAGGAACGCCCTGAGATCGATGCTGTTTTACCAACGATGGGTGGCCAAACGGCTTTGAACCTAGCCATCGAAGCCGGAAAAAAGGGAATCTGGGAGAAGTACAATGTACGGCTCATCGGTGTAGACCTCGATGCAATCGAATTGACTGAAAACCGGGAAGCTTTCCGGGAACACATGAAAAAGATTGGGCTATCGGTAGCACCTTCGATCATCGCCAACTCCTTTTTGGAAGGGAAAGACGCCGCTCAGAAAATCGGTTTTCCCTTAGTGATCCGCCCTTCCTACACACTGGGAGGTACAGGAGGTGGTTTTGTGCACGTAGAAGAACAATTCGACGCGGCACTCCGCCGGGGGCTAACCATGTCTCCTACCCACGAGGTACTCGTCGAAAAGGCTGTTCTGGGCTGGAAAGAATTTGAGTTAGAGCTACTACGCGACGCCAATGATAACGTAGTCATTATCTGTACCGTGGAGAATCTGGACCCAAT
>JBCDIO010000627.1:0-3168 GCA_038748815.1 Bacteroidota bacterium | reverse complement strand
CGCTGAAGCGGTCGCGTGTTTGCCCAAGAAAAGCAGTGATTATTGATTGTTTCATTTTGAGAAAATTTTAGATGAGTAATATTAATTTTCACACGGAGTCTGCGGAAAGCGCCTTTCGATATTCTAGTATTAGAAGGTTGGTTCGATTTTAATTAAAAATCTGTCCAATAAATTCCGTTTACATTATTGCATAATCTCTTGCTTTTCTCTATCTCCGTCAGCGCTATTTCAAAATTGATCTCATTGGAATTGTAATCCTCTTCATCAGGATTGAAAAGTTGCTTGAATTGGACCAGATAACTCCCATTGTCTAATTCAATTACTAAGTCTTCAAGATGCTTTTCTGGCAACTTTAGGTCATCAAATTGAGCAGCCATCGTTAAGGACTCATAATTAGTCAGGTATAATTTTTTGTCGGTAACTTCAATAATGCCTTCCGCTTCTCTGTATGCATTTGTCGTAGAGGGTTTAGCATCAATTTTTACTTTCCAAAGATTTCCAAATCCAGTCGCCCAGAAGAGAAGATGGTGGGCATTCATCTCTTCGATGATTCTACGTTTTATCATCTCAAAGTCCCAATCACTCGAAATAAAGGACCTGTACTTAGCGAAATTAGCCAGCCCCATAAATCCTGAGTCATCGGGAAGTTCAAGAATTTTCACATTACTCAGTTAGGTTAAGCGAATTTACTTATCATCGATAATCACCGTTTCCCGTTGAATAGCCGGATCGGTGAAACCATCGAGGTTATCAACGACTTTGGTAGAGAAGGAAAACATTACCGCGCCCCGGGGGCCTGCCTGAAACCAGTGTGGTGTATCGGGCGGAAATACAAGTTGATCGCCTGGTTCTAGGTCGATTTCATGGCGAAGGGTGTAAACTGATTCTTTTCCCGCTACGAGAAAGCCTTTTGCCATAGTGTCGGGGCCTTCGACGTAGAAATACAGGTCTCCCCACACGGCACGAATGATTTCTTCCTTGCCGGGATTGTCGCCTTGAGAGGGATGCCAGTGCTCTGGTTCGGTTTGGTTGGGGAGTAATACAAGAATCTTACCGGCTGCGCGGTCCGTTTCGTACATGGTCAGGATTTCAATGCCTTCCTGGCGCAGTTGACTTAATCCGAAATCGGCGGCAGTGATCTTGGCCCGATCAGCTGCAGTGATGGGGATACCACTCTTTTCAATGAGGGCGAGGGCTTCGGAGCAAACGGCTGCTAGTTCAGTTCTGGTAATCATTTTAGCGTTTTTTGAGTAGAGATAATTGACCACAAAGGTGAAGCACGGAGGGGCTACCGAGTAAGAATCCGGGTACTTCTGGACCTTAGTTAGCAATCGGCTGCTCTAATTTAATTAAGCTCCAGAGAAATAGGGAAAGGACACTTAAACCAGCCGCAACGTAGAAAAAGGGCTGGGCGGAGCCGAAACCTTCTACTAGATAAGGAAAAGCTAAAGCGGTAAAAAAGCTGCCTAAATTGCCAGCCATGTTCATGGTCCCAGACACGGCACCTGCGCTCCGACGCCCAATGTCTACACAAGCACTCCAACTGGGGCTGAGCGTCATATCCGCCCCAAAAACAGCAACACTAATCCAAATGACGGCGCCTAAAGCCGTAGGTTGGCTGATGCTCATTAATACCCCCAATGCTGCTAAAGCGAAACCAATCATGGCGGGTACTTTGCGGGAAAGAGAGAGCCGTCCGTTGTCATAAAGTCGGTCTACCAGCCATCCGCTACACCAGTTGCCACAAGCCCCCGCAAGCAGAGGGGCTGCCGCGTAAAAACCGGTACTATGAAAATCAAGGCTGTAGGTGCTTTTGAGGTAAGGGAACAGCCAGGTAAGGGTAAAAAAGAAGGTAAAATTGCTACCGAAGTACTGCCCCATCAGGAGCCACATATTAATGCTACCAAAGATACTCGCAAAGGATAGTCTAGCCTTTGGCTCCTCAGATCGAGGCTCGATATTTTGCTTGATATAGGCCAGTTCTTGTTGACTTACACTTCCCTGGTCCACAGGCTCATCGCGAAACCACCAATACCAGGCCAACGCCCAAAATATACCAATAAGGCCGAGGATGACGAAGCTCAGCCGCCAGCCGAAGCTTTCGATTAGAAAGGCGACTAGGGGTAGAGCGATAGCAGCACCAATTCGCCCACCGCTAAAATTGATGCCATTCACGATACCACGTTCTCCCAGTGGGATCCAACTGTAAATAGCCCGGGCCATACTCGGGAAAGCGCCGGCCTCCCCCACCCCAAAGATGAAACGAACGAGCAGTAGGCTAATGAAATTAAAAGCAGCACCAGTCAGGGCCGTGAAAATCGACCATAAGCTGACAACGGCGGCCAAAATTTTACGGGGGCCAAACTTGTCCGCTAAATAGCCAGAAGGAGCCTGGAAAAGCGCATAACCAAGGGCAAAGATGGCCAACACCCAGCCCATTTGTTTTTCACTTAGACCCAGGTCGGACGCTACGGGGTCTTTGGCTACGGAGATCATGATGCGGTCAAACAAAACAATCAGGGCCAATAAAAAAGTACCGACTACCATCCGGTAGCGAACGGGAAACTTGGGCATGAACGACGACAATTAATTCGCCGCTAAAGCTAGCCATTCTCGGAGGAACGGGACAGTAGCAGAGGGCGGAACAGCAGTAGGCCTTTACCCAGCCAACTCATCCGCCAACTTCTTCGCCCGTTGGGCGGGGATGAAGTTGTCATCCGCCTTACTCCAAATGGTTTGTGCCTTTTTTAAAGTTCCAAGGGCTGCATCTGCTTCTCCTCGGTCCCGTTGGAGATAGGCAAACTCAAGTAGTAACTCCGGGCTACCGGGGCTTTCCAAAAGACCTTCCTCCACTATGACCAGCGCTTTGTCCAAGCGTCCGGCCAGCCGGTTAGCCCGGGCCTCCGCAAACTTGGTGGCCGGCTCTAATCCTTCCGCCCGTTTTGCCGCCAAGTAGTCGGCCGTTGCCACGTGATCCTCTCCCAAAAAATAGCTCGCGACTTCGGCGTAGCTAGCAAAGGTTTGCCCCATCCCACTTAACTGCTTAATGCATTCCGGCAAGAGGCTTGCATTTTCAAAATAAGGAAGTTGGTAAACACCAGAATAATAGGGTAAGTAGCATTTGTACATATTTGCCCTGCTCTCATCATAGGCCGCCACCTCTTTAGT
>JBCDIO010000626.1:0-3172 GCA_038748815.1 Bacteroidota bacterium | reverse complement strand
TGCTGGTACCCTGACCACATCATATAGGCACCAAAGAGAATGGCCCCGTAGGAAAAATATACATAGGCGTCGCCGTCAAAATAGGTGCCCAGGGTAATCGCCATACCTAGGGCAAACAAGACCAAGCCAACCAACATATAGTTGAGGTGTGCCGATCGATCATTTTGCCATAATTGGTATTGCACGATGAGTTCATCGGTCGTTTTTAGGAGGTCTTTCCGATCTTCTTCCGATAGGCCCACTTCCTTCTGCAGTTGGGCTTTAATCCAATCGTAGTCTTTCCCTTCGGAGACCCAGTCTTCGCATTGTTCCAGGTAGGATTCCATGCTTATTCATGTTTCATAATCTTCGAAAAATCATCTAAGCTGATTACCTCAACCTTTGGAAATTCAATATTGCTTAAAATATTGAAATGCTTATCGTTTGGAACAATAAATCTTGCATTGGAAGCAATTGCACAATCAACAAATTTATTATCATCAGGGTCTTGAGTAATTAGATCCCATCGAAAATACTTGGTGACTAATTCAACATTGATAGCGTTTTCAATAATCTGCAGCACAAAATTGGCCACCTTAAATCCCATGTGTCTACCAATGATTTCTTCGTATTCTTCGAGAACATCCGTTGTCACACACAAGATGTAATTTTCATCAATTAAGTTTCGGAAAACCCAATGGTAAGGGGAACGGGGAGAAATAGAAACTAATAAGATGTTGGTATCTACTAAAACAATCTTCAAAAGCGGATGATTTAACCTGGCCGGTAAGGCGTTCTTAAATGCGTTTCCGAAAGTCTATCCATATCTTTTGCCGACCATTTTTTTTCTTCCCAAACATTGTCCGCCTCCACGGCCAACTTCTCAGCTAAAAAAATGGACCACTAATCTCTTAAGATCTTTTAAATCCTTTTCTGCTAAATCCCTCGAAAAGAGTTTAAGCAGCTCCAACTGCGCATTTGATAAAGGTTGTTTTTTGCTTCCATTCTGCATAAGCTGTGCTCGATAGAGAGCCTCGTTACCAATGTATCCTAAAGATGAACTGATTGAGATTAAAAATCAATCAAGCTTTACTACTTTACAACCTAAATTTCTAAACTTTTTGACGGGTTCTTTTTGCCCATTTCGTCGTTACGTACTCGCCTTCGTAGCGATGGCTACGATGCTCCGTCGCGCCTTGATCTGAACAAAACTCTCCTCGGCCAAAATATTCATTTACTTAGGTTACAAAGTACTATCTCTTTAGAAAAACGAATTTCAAAATACAAAGTTTCCATCAAAGAGGTACTGATGGGTAATATTTGAGGCTCCACATTACCGCTAATCTAAATAGAACCTCCCTACAGATTACAAGAACACAAAAACCCGGCACCAAATACATGGCACCAGGTTCTTTTTCGCGTAACCTCATTCTTTGAGCTTGTTCGGCCGTCTACCTCCGATTAATCAACAACAATTAATCGTTGAGAGGTGACTCCTTTATTTTGTTGTACCAGGGAGACGAAGTAAATCCCGGCTCCTAAGCGATCTGTAGGCAGGGTCAAGGTATTTGGCCCTACGGATAATCGGAAGTTTTGGCGGTATAGTGTTTGCCCCATCACATTGGAGATCAGAACCTCCGTTTGGGCCGTTTCCATGCTAGTGATCCGTACATTGACAAAATCTCTAGCCGGGTTTGGATATAGGTCAAATTTCACTTCGCCTAACTGAACGGTGAAGGTACCGGTAACCTCGTCAGTGCTGAAGTAGAAAGTCTGCGTATAATCCGACCAGCCATCAGGGCAAAGGGCGCTCATTTGATATTCGTACTCCTGCCCTTCTTCTAAGAATCCAATATCAAAGAATGGCTCTTCTCCCTCCAGTACGGTCCAATCATCGGAGGTTCCAGCCATCCGGAAGCGCAAGCGGTAACTCGTAGCATCGGGTACAAAATTGCAGCTGATAAAGGCAAAGTAGATATCGTCATCCACATTCGTTACGAAGTAGTCACTGGTGATTGGCGTGCCACAAGCTAGTTGTTCTGCAATGGTGGTAAAAGTAAAGACCTGACTTTCAATAAAGGTTCCGTCGGCACATTCTACGTAAATAACGTATTCGTAGGTAGTCTCTGCTTCCAGGTCAAACAAGATCACTTCCCCATCCTCTACTTCCATTTCTTCCCAATCATTACTACCGACCGGGCGATACTCGAAGTAATACTCTATGGCGAGTGGATTTTCTTCAAATACCACAAACACAATCTCGTCGGATAATATAAAATTGGCCGTTTCGGTTGGCGCCGCACATTCTGCCACCGCCGGCGTGTACTCACCCGGCTCCCGCAGGTTGAACTTCACCTCGGCTAGTCCGTAGCAGGAAGCGTGTCCCCAGTTATCTACGGCGGTAATTAAAACGTAGCGAGCCAGAGAATCACTAAAGTCAAAACCTTCAAAACCACCGTAGACAGCTTCTTCGGTACCTTGTGGAAATTCGTAGGTACCCAACTCTGACCAGGTTTCACCGTCTTGAGAGTAGTCCACTATCACGTTGCGGAATCCCATATCGGACATACCCGGTTCGTTAGTGTTCCACACGTGGGTTTTGGAAAGACGATAGATTTCTCCAAAATCGTACATAATCCAGTGGCCAGCATCCCGAACAGGATTCGGATTATCATTGATCTGGCAAGAACGCCAGGTATCCGACCATATTTCAATTCCTGGATCAAAGCATTGTCCGAACGCCGATCCGGCCAAGCTCAAAAACAGTATACTATAGATAAATGATTTCATGATTATAGTTTTGCGGACCGCAGCCCGAAGAATGTTAATACTTTGTAACTTAAATAAATGACTATTTTGACCGAGTATATTTTTGTTCAGATCAAGGCGCGGCGGAGTCTCGTAGCCATCGCTACGAAGACGAGCACGTAACGACGAAATGGGCAAAAAGAACCCGTCAAAAAGGGTAGAAATTTAGGTTACAAAGTAGTTTATAGCTCTCCTCTTTTTACAGCTGCATAAAGCCGATCGGCGGCGTAGCCCCCGGTGAGTAAAAGTTGAGAAGATTCGGGAAAATGTTGGTTAGATCCGCGTTTTCAACGCCAAACCAAGAGGCTAATTCAGCGAAGTACTCATCCGTTGAAAGCGTAGGCACCAAAACCCCGTTACCCGTATCCAGAGAACTATTTAAAGC
>JBCDIO010000625.1:0-3174 GCA_038748815.1 Bacteroidota bacterium | reverse complement strand
TCTCGTTCTTCGGTAAATAGTCTTGGAAGAACATCGAGAGGCTCATTAACTGATCGGTAGGCCGAGGGGCATCGGCAACATTCTCGCCTTCTGGATTTCCAATATCCCGCACCGCATGTTGTACCCCATTGAGGCGCTCTCTAGCGCGTAAAAAAGACAGATTAATCCAGCTCTCCGCACCGGGTACAAATTCTCCATTGACCCGAAAATCGATGCCCGTCACGTAGCCAGTTGCATCATTCTCACCAGAATACCGAATCCGCACATTCTCAATTTCATAGGAGACAATATCCCAAAGTTGCTTATAGTACGCTTCCGTGATAAAGCGGAATTTCTTTTTACTAAGCGTCTTTAAATTGAAGTCCCAGGTAAAACCAGCCACAATGTGGGCAGACTTCTGGGCTAAGACACCGGTATTGACCGTTCCATTGAGGCGACGAAGTTCCCGATAAAAGGGCGGCTGGTAATATAAACCACCCGCTAATCGATAGGAAATATCTTGTCCTTTACGCAAAGGTTTGTACAGCAACTGAGCCCTTGGCGTAACGAAGAATTCTTGATTTAAATCCCAGTAAGCCGCCCGGATTCCCGCGCTCGCTTTGAACTCTCCTACCCCGTCCTTCTGCCAGGTGTACGTATCTTGTAGGGAGGCCATAACTCGGTTGGACTGAAGCTGATTACGCGTTTTCAAAACGGTATTCAGTAATACTTCACTAGTATCATACTGTAGGGAATACCCAGCAGAATCCAAGCGTTCCCATTCGTTGATCTGATCGTCGATGGATTCATTCTGGTATTTTACGGACCACTGAATAAAATGGCTGCTTTCCACCTCAGTATCTTTTACATCCACTTCGTATTCAAAGCCCCCCTTATGTTCTACGTTGGTTACGACGGCATTGAAGAAATTTCGGACGTATTCGTGTCGAGTTCCGGTTCCAAGTTCTGCCAGTACTTCTCCAAAATCATCACTTCCCAGGTTCGATTCAATTTGCCGCAGGCTGTAGTCTCCAATAATATCAAACCGCTCGTTTTCTAAACTCTCAAAACGACTCGCCAAGAATTTCATGAAGAATGGATTACTAACCCGGTCGGGAAGATAGGTCAGCGAAACCCCGCCGAGGGAGGTCGTAAAATCATCTCGTTCTTGCCCCTCAAAAACGGTGAAGAGCTCCAGTGCGAAATCAATCAGCCCAAGGGCTGTACTCCGGCTAGCTGGAATGAAATTATAGATCGCGCGGTTGTAATTGGCAAGGACTGCAATTTGCCAATCTCGATTAATATCGTAGGTAAAGTAACCTTGTATATCTGTAAAATTAGGATTGTATTCCCCGGTTACATCCAAAGATCCTAATAGATAGCGGGTCGTCTTGTAACGCGTTCCGATTAGATAGCGGAAGCGGCGATAATCTGATTTTTTCACCGGGATGCTTCCTTCCAAATGGGCTCGTCCACCTAAAAAACTAGCGTTAAAAGAAGCCTTTAAACTATCTGGACGCTTGTAACGAATATCTAGCACCGACGATAAGCGGTCACCGTACTTCGCCTCAAAACCACCGGAAGAGAAATAAATGGATTGCGTCAGATCCATATTTGGGAAGGTTAGCCCCTCCTGCTGTCCCGCACGAATTAGCTGTGGTCGATATATTTCAAAGTCATTGACATACACTAAGTTCTCATCGTAATTTCCACCCCGTACATTGTATTGAGAACTGAGTTCCCCTCCGGTTCCGCTACTTACTCCCAGGGCAATACTGGGAAGGAGGCTTTCCAGGTTACCCGTGGTTGTAGGGAGCATCTTAAACTCCGAGAGTTCTTCTTTGATCATACCTCCCTCCTCAATTCTACTTTCGGTAACAATGACTTCAACCCCGGTATCCATAGAAGCCAATTTCACGTTTACTTCTTTACGGCTTCCCGAGGGTAGTGGCCCTAACGTAGTGCTTGCCTCTACATATCCGACCCGAGTAGCAACCAATTCTAGGTCCACACCAGCCTCAACGGTCAGTTCAAATCGTCCTTTGCGATCCGTCTCCACCGCATTGGTAGTCCCTTTGATATAAACGGTTGCTACATCAATTGCCCGGCCGCTTATGTTATCGGTCACTCTACCGTAAAGCGTTGCGGTCGATTGTCCGTACAAGCTATGTCCAAATAGAACGCAGCCAATGATACAAATCCAGTGGTATAAAGAAAACCTCATATCAGTTCATCTAAATAAAAGTATAGAGTGGGAACGCAGAGTTAGCCGTTCTTGTCTACCAAATTCTCGAAAATGCCTGAAAATACTTGGATTTGACAGAAAGGCCAAGCAAGGCTTGCTTAGCCCCGGACATTTCCCCTAAAAGTTACCATTCAAAAGACCCAAGCGCCTTTAACTGCGCAATCGTTTTGGTCGGATCCTCCGATTTAAACACACTACTACCCGCTACGAGCACATTCGCCCCGGCCTGCAATAGCTTTTCCGCATTCTGCAAGCCTACTCCACCATCGATTTCGATCATGGTATTAGCGTTCCGCTCGGTGACCATAGCCCGCAAACGACGCGTTTTATCTAGAATTCGGTAGATGAATTTCTGCCCACCAAAACCAGGATTCACCGACATCAGGCACACTAAATCGATGTCTTCGATCAAATCGGTTAATACCTCGATGGGAGTATGTGGATTCAGCGCCACTCCGGCTTTTGCTCCGGTGGCTTTTATCTGTTGCACCACTCGGTGTAGGTGGGGACAGGCTTCGTAGTGGACCGTAATTACATCCGCTCCGGCTTCCCGAAACTGCTCGATGTATTTCTCGGGCTGAACGATCATTAAGTGAACATCCAATGGTTTGGTGGCCATCTTCTTCATGGCTTTTACCACCATCATGCCAAAAGAAATATTGGGAACGAAGACGCCATCCATGACATCTACGTGAAACCAATCGGCTTCACTAGCATTCACTAAATCGAAATCTTTGGCCAGTTGTGTGTAATCGGCCGCCAGTACGGAAGGTGCAATAAGATGTTTCATGGCCGCAAAGTTAGAAAAGCTGAACCGCCTGAACAAAGATAGCCTGGAATGTATTTTGTAACCGCACCGTCCACTAGTTCGTCCCAGAGGCAAAATCAATACCACTATTATGAAAAAGATTCTTTTTTTAGTCGCTGTTGCCTTCTTTGTTTCCGGTACT
>JBCDIO010000624.1:0-3186 GCA_038748815.1 Bacteroidota bacterium | reverse complement strand
CCCCACCACTCTAATAAGGTGTTGGGATCCCACACTCGGTCGATCCATAAAGCGTGCTCCTGAGCTAGCCTCTGGACATGCTGCAAGGGCCATTGCTCATTAGAAACTCGCGTCAAGTCAAGTTGAAAAGCGGCAACTAATCCTTGATACTCTTCTAGATGATCGAGCACGGTTGCAAGGGTATCTTCTGGGCTTACAATGACGGTTTTATGTACCTGTAAACCCATTAACTCTTGGACGGTTTCAACCGAGGTAAAATGGCTAACTTGGACCGTATCTATTTCCAAATACTCCGCTACCTGACGAATTTCATCCGCCCCTTGCAGACTAAATTCTGCCATAAATTGTACGCCGTCTAACCATTCTTTCATAGCGCGCACCTCCGCCACTTGATTACCATTTTCTGGCTCAATAGTAAAGCCAATCCACTCAACTTCGCGGGCCGCGAAATATCTGGCATCCGTTAAATTTCGAACTGCGGCGGCTTTTACTGGAATTTGCAGCATTTATCTAGCTTTTCTATATGGATCAGAAAAAAGGAACCGAATTAGGCCGCAAAGATAGGCCCTGATTCTGGCTTCCCCAAGGAATGCCTTCTGAGGAGATTTCGGGTAATTGGGCAATTCGTAAAGAAAGTCTATTTTCAAGTTTCTACGCAGCCCAAAACAAGCACCATGGATCGGCCCAATTATTACGAAGAAGTTTTCTACGTCACCCAACAGATTCCCCGTGGTAGGGTTACCAACTACGGGGCTATTGCAGACTATCTTGCTTTAGGTTCTGCCAGAATGGTTGGATGGGCACTCAATAAAAGCTTTTCCGAAGACGGGGTTCCAGCCCATCGAGTGGTTAATCGAAAAGGAGACCTTAGTGGCCGAGTACACTTCCCCCAACCAACTATGATGCAGGAACTTTTGGAACAGGAAGGAGTAGAAATACACGATCACAAAGTAGTTCGTTTTGCAGAGTTGTTCTGGAACCCATCCGATCACCTCCCCGAGCGGGAACCCGACCTTCCGCTCTTTCGAAAATAAGCAAGAATCACCCCAGGTTCGCCCGTGGCGGGGTGCAATTTGGAGACAAATGATATACTTATGAAAACACCTCTATTCTTATTCGTTTTCTTACTTTATGGATATTCGGCGGCCGCTCAATGGACCGAGGATCACGCAGCTGTGCGACAAACGATCCAGCAGCTTTTCGATGGGATGCGCAGTGTTGATTCTTTACAGATTGCTCGCGTATTTGCCCCAAATGCACAAATGGCTACCGCCTTTTACGACCAAGAAGGGACGCCTCAATATCGGCAGGGAAGCCTCGAACAGTTTTTAGGCTCCGTAGCCGTACCACACGAAGGACTATACGATGAAAAGCTCTGGTCAATGGATATACAAATTGATGGACCCGTAGCCCAGGCCTGGACAGAATACTCCTTCTTTGTCGACACTACCCTATCACACTGTGGCGTCAATACGTTTCAATTGGCCAAAACAATGGATGGTTGGAAAATAACCAGCGTACTGGATTCGCGTCGAAAACAAGGTTGCCTGACCAGCCGAAAAGATGTTCCAACGATATTAAATCAGGTTATGGACGACTGGCACCAAGCCGCTGCGACGGCCGATGCGGACGCTTTTTTTGGAGCGATGACCCAAGACGGTATTTACTTAGGAACGGACCCATCAGAACGTTGGCTACGCGATGAGCTACGCAGCTGGGCCGGAAAGGCCTTTGAACGGGAAGTTGCCTGGGCCTTTACTCCAAGGGATCGAATCTGGTATTTTAATCCAAGCCAGGACGTAGCCTGGTTCGAAGAGCTGTTAGACACCTGGATGGGCACTTGCCGAGGATCTGGTGTACTCGTAAAAACGGTGGATGGCTGGAAAATCAAGCACTACAATTTAGCGGTTACCATCGCGAACGAAAAAATCAAGGGGTTCATTGAGCTGACCAAAGAGGAGCCTGAGAATAAGGAGTAAACCTCTATGAATTCCGGTATTTTTAAGCGGGAGATTGGCATCTAGCCATGATTTCGAAGAAAGGTTCTTACCTTAGTTCGAAGGCAAATTCAGTTTTTCTACTATGCGGTGGTACTTCGTTTTAAGTCTGGTAGGAGCCTTTTTCTTCCAACTGGCACACACAATAGCTCAAGATGTTCAGTCCGAGGTTTGGCAGCAGGCCCAAAAAGAATCGGTTGCTGATACTTCTATTATTCTGACTATTCTCAAGTATAGTTACGACAATCGACTCAAAAGCAGCGATACAGCCATTTACTACGCCCGCAGAGCCCTCCGTTTAGCAGAGCAATTGGGCTATGAAGCAGGCGTTTCTAGAGCCAACCGATTTTTAGGATTTACCTATGAACATTCTGAGTACCCCGATTCTTCTAAGGTATTCTTTTGGAGAGCGATTGCAAACTGTACCAAATCCAGTTCCAACAATGAACTAGCCAGAGCTTATATCGCCTTGGTCAACCACTATAAATCCTTTGAGGCCCCTCCGATCGATTCTTGCTTTTTCTACTTAACTCGAATAGATCGTTTGACCGCAAAAATGGGACAGTTTCGTCAGTTGTTATACCGGGAGTATGGGGAGATTTACGAGCAGATCGAAGATTATGCGAAAGCCGAAACGTATTATTTGAAGCTGCTGGAATACTCCAAGGAAAAGAACCTCATTGCCGATCAAAATATCGCTTATTACTATCTCGTTGGCGTAGCCAGAGAGTTGGGCAACCCCATCGCTTATTCGAATTACCTGAACGAGTACTTGAGAATGCGGGGCGAGCTAACCCGGGAAACTCTGGAGGGAAAGTACCACTCTGGCTTGTTATTACTAGGGAATGACAGCTTGGAGCAGGCGATCCCTACCCTGCAAGCCAATTTGAAGACACATCTTTCGCTGGACCATTATCATCCTGCGATTACAACGCTCTTTGTTTTGGCCAAAGCGTACAATAAAACGGGAAATCATCAAGCTGCTTTAGATGCTCTGGAACAACAGATCAGTATTAGCGAAGGCTTTGCTAATATTTCGGCCATGGTCCTCTCTTACCAGGATGCGTACAAGCAGGCTGAGATCCTCAAAGAATGGGATAAGGCCAGTTATTACCTGAACCAATTTACTAACTTACGAAACGAACTTTACCGCAGTGAACAACGGGAACGGATGGAAGAACTGGCGGTG
>JBCDIO010000623.1:0-3198 GCA_038748815.1 Bacteroidota bacterium | reverse complement strand
CGATGCCTCAGTATCGGCGCCCCGAGTGCTCGGGTTTAACGAAGTGCTAAATAAAATTTGCCAGGCGTAGGCCAAAATGAGAATTCCCAACAGACTCTCAAAAATACTTACTATGCAAAAATTAGTGCAGCCCACTCTAGCGCTCCACCCGGGAGTAGACCTGATTCGAATGCTCGCCGGAGGCATCATTCTTAGTTATGGCCTTGAAATACTCGACCACGAACAGATGGCCGGCTATACCCAATGGCTCGGCGATGTGGGAATGCCTCTCCCCGGATTTATGGCCTATGTAGGTAAGGTCGCCGAGTTGGTGGGGGGCGCTTTCCTGGTGCTCGGGCTTTTTACCCGCTTCAGTGCGATCCCCCTCATTGCTACGATGTTTGTCGTAAATTTCATCATGCTGGATGGGAATATCCGTACGGAACCCTTCTATTTGCTCTTGTTATTCCTAAGCTTTGCTTTCTTGGGGAGTGGTAAGCTAAGTGTAGATGCCTGGCTTCAACGTAATACCTTGCAATCAAACCGCTAAACGGATCAACCCACCTCAATCGGGGTATAAATCTTGTTCCGAACGAATCTAAAGCCAACGATCAAACCAGGGATCGTTGCTCCTAACAGTAAGTGCCAGGTTTTCAAAGAGGGCTTTTCCTGGAAGGCAACCGGTTGATCTTTCCCCATCAAGACCATACCACTCCAGTAAAAGGGATGAGCTAGAATTCCTTTCGCTGTTTGCAGGTATTCCAGTTTGGCTGCGTGGCAAGACACTACCCCAAATTGGCCGTTTTTAACGAAATAGTGATCGTGGTCAGTAGGTAAGTAGAGATGTGTTTGTATCTTAAGGAGACGAATTTCTTGGCTGCAAAAGGAAGACTACACAATGGGCAAAACCATGGAGGACACCATATTTGAAGAACAATTCGCTGCCGTTTTATCACAGGTAGACGAAGCCGATCCATCCAATTCCTATCTGCTTCTTTCTGAGTTTCACGAGGCTGATGGCTTAACGGAGGCGCAAAAGGAGCGGATCAATTCGATCCGCTTTTACTTTGGTGCCCAAAAGATTGTGACCGAGGAAGCCCGATTTGAAGAAGGCTTGAAAATGATGGAATGGGCCGGAGAATTGTTGGAGGTGCACGGAGCAGCGGGGCTCCAAAAACTGTGTAAAGCCTACCAATTGTACTACCACGCCATTGTGTTTTTGCGGCGCAAAGAGCATCAGTCAGCTTTTGAGAAAATTCAGGAGCTACAAGCCTTCTTAAAGGAGGAAGATATCAATAACGATTATCTGAGGACCTTAGCCCTGCTGACCAATCCGGAGATTAAGTTTATCAAAGGAACCACCTTGATTAATGCCCAGGACTGGGAGGGGGCAAAAGAAGTTATTGAAGCAGCAGCGAATGAAACGAGTTCCATCGCTGAACAGTTTACCTCCAATGAGTTGCTGGCAAATACCTATCGGGGTATAGCCTATTATTACCGAGGGTTCTACGATTTTAATCGGTTGTTGGATGCATTCCTGAAGTTTGATGTCAACAGTCCGTTCATTGACCCGAAAATAAAGGTGAATTTTGGCAAGGCTATTGAATATATGGGGAAGGGCGAATTGAGCATTTTTGTATTTAAAGGCTCTATGTTAGCTGCCAAGTCTATGCAGATTATTGCGGATATTCTTATTGATCAAAAGCATCAATTGGTCAAGGTGCAAAACTCCTTCGATTCCAAAGAAGTTATTAATCGCCGGTTTTATTCGGTGCACCTAGAGCGAGATATGGGTTTGGCTATTCAGTTGCTCACCGAAGCGAAGTTGGGGATTGATGTTTTATTATATCAGCGGATCAAAGAGTTCATCATCAACATTGATAAGTTCCTGGCCAATATTTATAGTACCGTAAGTCGGGAAATCCAATCTAGCTATGAGACGAATCTCCAAGGGGAATTCAGCAAGGTGAGGGATTTAGTCTCGGAGGGTGATTTAGAAGAAGCGATGCATGTAGCCTTCCAAACGATCAACAATCGGGAGCTCATCGACCGTATTATTCTGTTACAAAGCCGGTACAATCGGGCGAAAAACGCCGATCGTATGGGCTTGGCAACCAAGGATCAAGTGGACGTGGAGATGAATAAGGTGACCCTGACGCTATTAGAGATGCTGACGAAGTTAGAGCAAGAAGTAGAACATGAATGAAACTATACCTAGAGCGATATGGTTTGAGTTGTTCTTACTAGCCCCTGTACTTGTTGATGGTGTTGCACCCCGAGCACTAGGGGCGGCTGTTGGACGCTAACCATCCGCTTCGCGGTTCACTCACTCAAACCACCTAGTGGTTTGTCCTTCGGAAACGTCCATTCATGCCTTGTTGACAAGCACATGGACTGCGCTTTAACTTTCCCTAACCACTTCGCTTCGGGTATAGTCGTAGTGAAGGTAAAAAACAGGAGGATTACAAATTTTCTCCCCGCCATTAAATTGATGGATTTTGTCAATTTATTTTTGATTGGTCCTTAGAAAAAGAAGCAATTGTTTATAAGATTAGATTAGAAATAGAAAGTGAAATTCTTGGACTTATTGCTGTTCAAGAAATACCAAAGGAATTAAGGATACATATCAACTTGATTGAAAGTAATAATAAAAACAGAGGAAAATACAAGGAATACGATGGGATTGCTGGTGCATTGATTGCAACAACCTGCCAAATTGCTTTTGAAAAAGAGTACGATGGTTTCGTTTCTTTACAACCGAAAACTGAATTGTTGGAGTATTATATGCAAAAGTATGGATTCCAAAAGATGGGACAACTACTTTTCACCGAACTAAATAATTCGGAAGAGCTGATTAAAAAATATTTAGGAGATGGATAAAAATAAACTATATGAAAGCCTAAAGGAAAAATACACCTTGGAAGAAATTACAGATGCGATGTTGATCACAGAGCAACTAACCGAGGAAGAACAACAAAAGGCGAACGAAGAATTTGCTTTGTTACGAAGGAAGCATAGACAAACAATGTCTGATAAAGATAAGATGTTATCAGGCTTATTGAGTATAAAGTACCAAGTCCACAGATATCTACAGGAAGAAAAGTATGATGAATCTTACCGTTTAGGAAGAGTACTGAAAAGATACTTGAAGGTGGTGAAAAGAACCCAAAAAGAATTATCCGACGATATAAGTATTCACCCATCGAGATTAAATAGAAT
>JBCDIO010000622.1:0-3205 GCA_038748815.1 Bacteroidota bacterium | reverse complement strand
GGAATTCCAGTTGCTCTAGACAGAGAAAATTTTAGAAAAATCAGTATTCAAAATGAGTAATTCGTCTAATTTTAGCATCAACTCTTCGGTAATTCTATTATAATTGTGTTTACCACACAACCATATAAATGAGCTGTATTTTTTTCGAAGGCCAACCTTCCGGCCAAGTCAAAAATGGCAGCTATGAAAAGTACAAATCTTGAGGCCCTTCCTGGGAGCTTTACCCTTTTGCCCGATATCGGGTTCCCTTTTAACCGAATCATTCGTTCGAAAGTCAAAAACTTTGAACTAGAATCCACCACCGTTGGAGTATCCATCAAATACGTCACTCAAGGCACAGAAACCTATATAGTTGGCGGAGAAACCATGCGGGTTGGAGCCGGAGAATTCTTAATTACCAATCACCTTCGAGAGCTCACTATTGATATCCACGAAAGGAGGCCCGTAGAGGGTATCTGCTTATACTTGGACCCCCATCGATTACGCAACATGTGGGAAGAAGCTCATCTATCAGATAAAACCCTCATGGAGATGCCCCCGGTACGTACTACTGCCCCTCTGGAGTTTTTGGAAACGGTTTTTAAAGCCAGTCACTCTCCTTTAAATTCCGTTTTGAGCCGGATTATGCATTTCCATCATTTGCAGCGGATCTGGCCAGAAGAACAAGTACAACAAGTTTTCTTTTTGGAGCTAGGTACAGCCATGATCGAGCATAAGCAACAAATGGAAGGGCAAATCGCCGATATTCCAGCCGCTAAATACAGTACTAAGATTGAACTACATCGACGTCTTTGTACGGCCAAGGAATATATGCACGAGCACTTTGCTGGTCCCATCCAACTAGCGGATGTAGCCCAGGCTGCCTACCTATCAGAATTTCACTTTCTGCGAACGTTTAAAAAGTGCTTTGGACAGACACCGTATCAGTATTTGCTAGGACTTCGCATAGAAAGGGCACAAGAACTGTTACGAACCACAACTATGCCGGTACGAATGGTAGCAGAGCAGAGTGGATTTACCGACCCTCAGTATTTTAATCGCCTTTTCAAACGAAAGCTAGGGCAATCTCCCCGGCAATACCGCAAGTAAAAATGAGCTGATTTAGCAATATCGTCCTCCTTTCATCCAGGAATCCGGAATAAATTGGAGAAAAATAAAAGCAATGCGATTATTCTTTTTCCTTTGCCCCTTTCTGGTGTGGAGTGCAGTAGCCAATGCCCAAACAGAGCTACCCCGTCGAGGGCTCTTAGGCATTCAACCGCAGGAAATCACCGTCGCTCAATCTATAACTATGGGCGGTGGTGGTACCCATCGAATTATAATTCGGCAAGTAATTCCCGGAACTACGGCCGAAACACTAGGGCTACAAGCCGAAGACATTATTGCAGCAATCAACGGTAATCAGTTGTATACCAACCAAGATCTGTTTACCACTTTGGGCGCATTGAAAGCCGGCGATGCGCTCGAAGTGCAGTTCTTTCGAAAGAAAGAAAGAACATCCGCCAAAGGAACTATTCAAGGATTTCCCTTACCCGCTCATTCTTCCGGAAACATCACCCTTGGAGCGGTACCTTTCCAGGAAGGACATTTGCGCTCATTCTTACATACCCCCGAAGGAACGGGCCCTTTCCCTACGATCTATTTCTTACAGGGATATACCTGCGGAAGTGTTGAGTATTCTCAGGAAACCCATCCGTTCAATCGGTTGATCCAACAATTCGTCGACGGCGGCTATGCTGTTTTCCGAGTAGAAAAACCCGGCGTGGGTGATTGTCGAAATACGCCCGATTGCATGGAGATTGATTTCCCTACGGAACTTGCTGCCTTTACGGCTGCTTACCAATATTTATTAGAGCTTCCATCGGTTAATAAAGAGGCTATTACGCTGTATGGTCATTCTTTAGGGGGTTTGGTTGCACCAAAATTGGCCGAGCAGTTCCAGCCCCAATCCGTGGTCGTATATGGCACCCTACTTTATTCGTGGGATGATTATCTCTTGGAGTTATTTAGATTCCAATGGCCTTTAGAGGGTCGAGATCACGCGGAAGTAGAAGCACAAGTACTTTCTGTCAAAGACTTATATCACCAATATTTTCATGAGAAAAAAGCACCGTCTGAATTGCGCGCTTCTCCGGAAGCCATGAGCATCTTCGCGGATATGATGGACCTCCGTGGGCCCTATATGATCAACCGACACTATTCTTTCTGGCAGACCATAAACGAAGAGAATTTTGTAGCAGCTTGGAAAGCCTATTCTGGAAAGGTATTAGCCCTGTACGGAGAATACGATGTGGCAGCGCTCGATGCGGATGCAGCCCAGCAAATTGTGGTCATAGTCAATCAATACCACCCCGGACAAGGTACCTTCCAAATAGTACCAGAAACCAACCACAGTCTTTTGCTAGTTGACAGCAAACAACAGAGTTATCAACTTAACCGAAGTGGCCAAATAGGAGCGTATTCAATCGATCATTTTAATCAAAACTATGCACCGCAAATCCTAGACTGGCTAGGTGCCGTGCAGAAAAACTAAAACGTAAAAGCTATGCGAGTTAAAATGTTAGTCTTCCTGGCTTGGTTGCCGGGAATGACCTGGGGACAGTATTTCCAGGACGCAACGGATCAATTACCCTTAATCTTTACCGCAGGATCTACCATGGATGTAGAGTCCGCCGATCTAGACGGGGATGGTGACCTCGACCTCGTACTTGCTATGGAGGTCAGCGAGAACCTCATTTTTTTTAATGACGGAACTGGCCAATTTGCGCTAGACCCGGATCGCTTACTGCCCGAAACTAATGCTACTGACCAGTGGACGGGCGAAGACAGTGAAGATATCGCTATCGTAGATTTTGATGGAGATAACGACTTAGACCTATTATTTGTATCCGAAGACACTCAATTCCACGAATTACTAGAGAACGATGGTACTGGATCCTTTACCTTGATCAATTTCGTCTTCCCAAGTTCGGTAGCTAATGCCTTAGCCATTGAAGACCTTAATGGGGATGATTTACCCGACATTATTATGGGTAATAATGGGCAAAATCAAGTCTACATTAACCAGGGAAATATGAGCTTCTGGGATGAAACGGCCCAGCGATTTCCCGTCAATTTTGATCAAACGCAAGATCTAAAGCTCGCCGATATTGACGAGGATGGTGATTTAGATCTGATCGAAGCGATTGAGCTAGGAGGCAATAAT
>JBCDIO010000621.1:0-3207 GCA_038748815.1 Bacteroidota bacterium | reverse complement strand
ATCCGAGAAAGCCGAGAAGGACTACGTTCCATTATCCGGATATAAGACGATTCCCCGACATTCAGACTTTCATGAGAAAATTTTGTTGGTATATGGCTCATAGTCGGGAGAATACGATGGAATGTTAATTCCTAGCCACTGAGCCAAACCACAAAAGCCGCTCCGAATGATTCGGAACGGCTTTTATTCTTTGCTTAGACCGCAGGTTTCTATCGAACAACTAAGCCTTCTTTGTAGATTATCTTACCATTCAGGTTTCGAACCCACACGAAATATAAACCAGGTGTCCATTCACTCACCTCAAGTGTCCAATCCCCACCTGCATATTCTTGTAAGACTTGGCTTCCCGTAGGATCAAAAACCATCAACCAAGCGGGTTCCTTATCCAGCATCGTCAAATTCACCATATCTTCCGCTGGATTTGGCACCATTTCTACCTTAGGCAGCATCTGACTTTCCCAAACGGAACTGCCGATAAAACTTAATTCCTCGCAGTAAGTATTTTCCCCCGCATCATTGGAAGCAGTCAAACATACATTATAGGTCCCGGTCGTTTCAAAAACGTGTTCCGGATTTTGCTCGTTGGAAGAACCACCATCCCCAAAATCCCATTCCCAAACGGTGGGCTCAAAAGAAGAGACATCGGTGAAAGCAACGCCACCGTCTCCTAATTCTAAGAAATCAAAAGCTGCTTCTGGAGGAAATACTATGATCAAATCTTCACAGTAGGTATTCTCACCATCTGGATTACCTACCGTCAAGCAAACCGTATAGGTACCGGGAGCGTCGTAAACGTAGTTCGGATTTTGCTCGTTGGAAGAACCACCATCGCCAAAGTCCCATTCCCAAACAGTAGGAAGATTAGAAGAAGCATCCATAAAGTCTATATCTCCACTTCCCAGATCATTAAAGGTAAAGGAGGCGGTGGGGCTTAGATAGACCAAAAGGGTAGAACAGAAAGTGCTACTCCCCAAAGAATTACTGGCAGTCAAACAAACCAGATATTCTCCCGATTCTGTGTACGTATGATTTGGGTTCTGTTCAGTAGACATATTCCCATCGCCAAAGTCCCATTCCCAGCCTGTGGGGGTATTCGTCGTTTGGTCCGTAAAATCAACTACGGCATTTCCAACGTCGTTGGAAGCAAATTGGGCCTGTGGCAAAGCCAAGGGATTATTTATCTGAGCAAAAGAGAATTCGGTAAGTAATCCGTTCTCATTAATCTCAGCGGTTGCCAAAATGCCTTTTGCCTCAGGAGCTAACCATTGGTAGATGGTTTCGGCATCCTCCGTTGTTTGAAATAAAGTCCAAATACCGATAGCCTTAATGTATACCTTGGTTACAGAAGAACGATCAATCTTTCTTCGCAAGCAGTCGAAGCTTCCATCGGGAGTAACAATGGTACCCCAAGAATCTACTTCCACCTCATCATTTCCGGTAAATTCAATACGAATCGAGTCTACGCCAAACGTTTCGCCATCTACCGTTACGGTAAAAGCGTAAACGTCAGAATACGTGTCGTCGAAACTAGTAGGAATTTGAAAAAAAGTCTGAGTAGGTTCAAGGACAGCTGACACAAGATCACCGTTATCCAAAGCATCGATGGCGTTTCCAAGAAAGAAAACTGCTTCGTCTGTAACTTCGGCGTAATTCGTTGAACCGCCAATCGCGATTAACAGATTAGCATTGGGAAAATCTTCATTATTGGGTCCGGTACTCGGATCAAAATAGCTTTCAACCCGAACCTCTTCGGAATTGGCTGCCGAAAAATCCCAGGTTACATCAGCTCCTGCACTCCCCACATTACCGATTGCAGTGGGAAAAGTATCTACGGAAAACTGAAAGGAATCCCCAATAGCCGGAACATCATCGGCATCGAGGCTGATTTGCGCAGTTAGAGCACCTAGCCACAACAACGCAAGGGTTAGGAGGTAGAATTTTCTCATTTTTGGATATTATCATTCATGGAGTCTAATTATAAAACGAACAGACTGTACAATACGCAACAAACTGATCGCGATAATTAGCTTTTTTGTCAGGAACCCTACTAATTCCGCTGCGGGATAGCCCACAGTATTTTGCTCATTTAGGGATTAATTCATCGTTCGTCGGTATTTGGGATCCCGATTTGCCTTCTTATAATTAGGGAAGGAAGTGTGCTTTTTCATATCTGCTTTCACCTCTGGA
The DNA here is from genome assembly GCA_038748815.1 of Bacteroidota bacterium. Classification (GTDB taxonomy): domain Bacteria; phylum Bacteroidota; class Bacteroidia; order Chitinophagales; family Saprospiraceae; genus JBCDIO01. The sequence goes on along the minus strand of JBCDIO010000621.1, from coordinate 1,020 downwards.
TGCAGTGGGTGAATATGGCCAAACACAGTCCAGTACGCTTTCTTAGTCATTGAATCATGATGAATGATTCCTCTACTATACTGATGCGTTTGTAACAAATTTAGTCCAATCAGCCACGGAAACAAAGCGACAAACCAATAACGTCTAATCGGAATCTGTAAAAAGTGATGTAAGAAGCAGGCTAAAGGCAGGCTCAAAACGGCGTAAGACTCCACCATAGTTCGCATCCCAAAGCTTCCTCCGTACCACCAAACGCCCCAACAAGAAATTAGATACAGATGCAAGATCAAATAAACACTTATTCCCCAAAATGCAGCGGCACAGTACTTTTTCAACCAAACAAAACCTAGAAGTGCAAAGATCATGATTGGCGTGTAGACCAACCATCCTTTCCGATAGCTCCAAAGGATTTTCCCAAAGAGAGGCTGCCCAAAATAAAAGTGCTCTCCCTCGTAAGAATTAATCAACCAATGCCCCGTTTGGGTATAGGCATAAGCTAATTGAGGGCTCATACCGACAACAAATAAAACCAACGCGCCCAAGGCCCAAGGCCAATCGTGCCACAGGCGAATAAAACGCTCTTTCAGGCCCATCCAATTTTGTATTCCCCATAAAAAAGGAATGAAAAATACGAGACCGTTGGGTAAGCGAGTGGCAGCAATGAGACCCGCAATAAAACCTGTAATTACAAGAGACCATTTACGCTCATCTTCCACATACTGGACCCCAGAAATGAGGAGAGCAGCGAATAAAAAGAACGAATAAGCATGCGACATTAATCCTTCGTGACTTGCGTAGTATAAAAGGTTGGTACCAAAGGCCAGCGCAATCAGGGTAAGAGCCGTGATGGGATCCGAAAAATACCGCAACAGAAGCTTTCGTAAAAGCAAAAAACCAATGGTTACATAAAATAAGCAGCCCAGGGTAACTAGATGTTTATAGGGCTCCGAAAAGCCATTGAGTGGTTCGTCTCTTTTCTGCGCTAAAAAATGACCTATTGCATAAAACGGGCTGAGCAGT
>JBCDIO010000620.1:0-3208 GCA_038748815.1 Bacteroidota bacterium | reverse complement strand
TCGAATTTACCCCCGGCGTGCAGGACGGTCATTACAACCTCGAGGGCAGACTTTTTCAACTTTTCGTGAATACCGACGGGAATTCCTCGACCATTATCGGAAACGGTGATTGAATTATTCTCGTGAATAACAACCTCAATCCGATCGCAATAACCGGCCAGGTGCTCATCAATGGAGTTATCAACGACCTCCCAAACTAAGTGGTGTAACCCTTTGGTATCGGTACTTCCGATGTACATACCTGGGCGTTTACGCACCGCTTCTAAACCTTCGAGAGCGGTAATATTACCCGCATCATAATTGCCGTTATTTCCGGCATTTTTATTAGTATCACTCATTCTACAAATTTACGAAAAAATTGCGAATTTTTAATGTAAAATTTACGTGTCGCTGTATACTATTATCAACAAATTGCTGACAAAATCGGTCGAATTTGGTAGTGGATTTCACAGCCACTTTTTGTCGTAAAAATCATCGCTCATGACCTTAACCAAACCACCGTATCACCGCGGCGAAGGTGGTCCTTTTAGGCCGCTTCGCGATTTCATGAAAGACCAGCTTACTTTCTGTCAAGAAAAGATCGCCACCTACGGTCGCTTCTTCGAATTACGACTTCCTTTTCGAAATCTTTATATCACCACGGATCTAGCGGCTATCCGTCATGTCCTACAGGCTAATCAGCGTAATTATCATAAATCACCACTCTACCGGCAACTTGAATTACCCTTGGGCAAGGGCTTGCTAACCAGCGAAGGGAATTTTTGGAAAAAGCAGCGTCGACTCGCTCAACCCGCATTCTACAAGCAAGAGCTACAACTCCTGTACCAAAAAATGGTGCAAGAAAGTGAACGCATCTGTCGAGATTGGAAAAAAGAACTTGCCGGAAAATCCTCGGTGGATATTTCTTACGAAATGATGTCCATTACCGCTGATATCGTGTTACAGACCCTATTCTCGAGTGACAATAAGGAGCATCGCCAAGAATTGTATCGCTTGATGACGGAGGTCCAAGAATACGTGATCGATCGTGGGATGAACCTATTTGGCATACCCTGGGCCTACATCAGTGGTCAGCATCGGCGGTTTCTGAGGGATCGTGAAATGTTCGACAGTATGATTTATGAGATGATCGACGAACGCGAATCCAGCGAAGAGGAGTGGCATGACTTGCTTCAGTTATTGCTGCATTCTACGGATGCGGAGACCGGAGAACGCATGAACCGGAAGCAATTACGAGATGAAATGATCACCCTTTTTGCCGCTGGGCACGAGACTTCCGCCAATGCCTTGGCCTGGATGCTCTACCTACTGGCCAAGCACCCTGACCTGCAGGAACAACTCCGTAAGGAGCTTCTGGAAACCTTTGGGGGAAAGGCACCAACCATGCCGGATCTCAAGAAAGTTCCTTTGCTTGAACGGGTAGTACAGGAGGTGATGCGTCTGTATCCACCAGCGTACGCAGTAGGGCGCGAAGCACAAAAGCCAGATGAGATTCTGGGATATTCAATCCCGTCTAAATCGATTGTTTACATCAGTATCTACACGGTTCACAGAGATGCAGAATATTGGGAAAAGCCGGATGCATTCTGGCCCGACCATTTTCTACCTGAGAAGGTAAAAGCACGGCCTCGCTTAGCTTACCTTCCTTTCGGAGCTGGCCCCCGGATGTGTATTGGTTACCAGTTTGCGATGATGGAGATGCAAATCTTAGCAGCCCTACTAGTGCAACAGTTTTCCTTTGAGATCGAGCCGGGGTACGCCGCCGAAAAGCAGACCCTTATAACCTTAAAACCAAAAGATGGGATGCACCTTCGCGTAAAGCCAGTCCAATAGTCTACTGCTCTTCGTTGAAATATACTTTGTAGAAGAACATGCCCCGTTCTTCGTCGTAGCCTTTTTCTAAAAATTGGCGCGAGGCATCGGGATTGCTAAAGTCCAACTTGATCTGGATGTTGTTATCCAATCGGATGGCATCTTTTAGTTTTCGCTTTTGCTTCGACAAAGCGGGTTGCGAAATGGGGAATGGCTGCGTCTCTTGGAATCCGAAGTCACTCTGATAAGCCTGGAAATCTTCTTGTAGTCGCTCCGAAGGGAGGACTGTCTCTGAGAAATGGTTCGAGTCGATAAACTCGTGCTGGGCAAAATAGTCCAGGGAATCGGCCAGAAACTGAACCTGTTCCTGTTTGCCTGTTTTAGGAGCAATTACTTCCTCGGAAAAGTGGTTAACCATTTGGATGAACTGGCTGGTGTGAAAGTGGTCATTCTGCCAAGGTTCAATCTGTAAGAAATGCAAGGGCCAATATTGGGCATCGTAATCATTCTGGTCTACACTCATTACGATATACCCCTCATCGGCTTGGCTATTGAGGATGAGGCATCCTTTATCGAGTTTATCTAATTGAATGCCCGACTGCGTATCAAGTTCCAGGCGATCTTCCCGGTCGTTTACCTTTAAGAAGGTACTCTTGCGCTCAGACTTAAAAATACCCACCGCGGATACCAACTCATCTTCCAATAAAATATCATTGAAGTAAGCCACGTAGAGCTCCCCAGATTTAATATTGGGATGCTCCGACTGTGCGTACAAATGGTACAGAATGTGGCCCGATTGTTCCAATAGGGTAGAAGGATCGGTAAATATCTGAGTTACGTAGGTGTAAATCTCATTTAGGTCCAAACTGCTGGGGTGGCTAAAGTGATGCCATTCGGCGTTTTTTTTGAAGGGTTTCAGAAAGAAGTAGTGGAGTAGCTCTTCGAGGGCAGGCTCCACATCGATCAAGCCTTTGGACAGAAAGTTCTTTTCCGCGCGGTATTTATTTCCGACGCGATGTGCCGCCAAATGGGCTAAAGAACAGTTAGAGAGATCAAACATAAACGACCATTTTGAGGATGCCGAAAATAAGAAGAAATCGGTGAATAGTTGAAGGTTCTTGGGAAATGATCGATCTTGCGAAGCCGCAAATACGAATCATGCTCAAACAACTTATTAACGGCTTGGCTCTATTGGGATTCCTACTGGGGATCTCGCTTTTTCTATGGGCTCCTTTTGGGGCGCTCTACCTTCTTTCGAGCCTAGTTGCGGGGCTTTTGTATCGGGTATTACGGTATCGCCGCAAGGTAGTCATCGGTAATTTACAAGCGTCCTTTCCCGAGTTAGATACACACGCAGTAGAAAAGATCGCTCGTGATTTTTATCGCCATTTTTCGG
>JBCDIO010000619.1:0-3215 GCA_038748815.1 Bacteroidota bacterium | reverse complement strand
AGTTAGATAAGGTAGAAAAAATGTTCACGACACAGATTAAATAAGGAGTACACCATATATCTCACCCCCCTGGTTTGTTTCCTTTAAAGTTTTTCTAATTTTGTCCCGCCTAAGCGAATTCTTCTCTAAAGAAGTATATATACTTGGGTCGAAATCATCTGCATATCAAAAAAATTTTGAGTTCATGCCATACTTGTTTACTTCCGAATCAGTATCAGAAGGACACCCAGACAAGGTAGCCGATCAGATCTCTGATGCTTTGGTCGATCATTTCCTTGCGTTCGATCCTACGTCTAAAGTAGCTTGCGAAACACTAGTTACTACGGGTCAGGTAGTTCTTGCCGGAGAGGTTAAGTCCACCACTTACCTAGACGTTCAGCAAATCGCTCGCGATGTCATCGAGCGGATTGGTTATACGAAGTCAGAATACATGTTCGAAGCGAAGTCCTGTGGGGTTCTATCGGCTATTCACGAACAATCTCCAGATATCAACCAAGGGGTTGAACGCGCTAACCCAGAAGAGCAGGGAGCGGGCGACCAAGGTATGATGTTCGGTTACGCAACCGATGAAACCGATACCTACATGCCTTTAGCCTTGGATCTTTCTCACAAAATATTGCAAGAGCTGGCCGATATCCGGAAAGAAGGCAAGATTATGACTTACCTGCGTCCAGATTCTAAGTCGCAGGTAACGATCGAATATTCTGATGATAACGTTCCACAACGGATTGATTCTATCGTCGTTTCTACTCAGCACGACGACTTTGCCGACGATGAGACCATGTTGGCGAAGATCCGGGAAGACATCATCCAATTAGTGATTCCACGCGTAAAAGCACTTTGCAAAGACAGCATTCAAGAGCTATTTACCGAAGATATCACCTATCACGTGAATCCGACTGGTAAGTTCGTAATTGGAGGTCCACACGGCGATACTGGTCTAACGGGGCGTAAAATTATCGTAGATACCTACGGTGGTAAGGGAGCACACGGTGGTGGTGCATTCTCCGGAAAAGACCCATCAAAGGTTGACCGCTCTGCGGCCTACGCGACCCGTCACATTGCTAAGAATCTAGTGGCAGCAGGAGTTTGTAGTGAAATTTTGGTACAGGTATCATACGCAATTGGTGTGGCTCGTCCTACCAATATCTACGTACAAACCTACGGCACGGCGAAAGTAGATTTGTTGGATAGCCAAATTGCGGATAAAGTGATGGAGATTTTCGACATGCGTCCCTACGCTATTGAAAATCGCTTGAAGCTGCGTAACCCAATTTACTCGGAGTCGGCTGCCTATGGCCACATGGGCCGTGCTCCCGAAACGAAGACGGTACGCGTTGTGAACGGCTCTGGGGATGTGTTAGAGAAAGAGGTGGAGACCTTCACCTGGGAGAAATTGGACTACGTTGACCAAGTAAAAGCAGCTTTCGGTTTATAATCGACTACGCTTAATGATATAGCAAAAGGGCCATCTCGAGTAATCGAGGCGGCCCTTTGCTGTTTTAGGAAGCGGAGATATATTTTTAGACTTGCCTTCTCCCGAGGGCTCGGGACAGTCGGAAGGCCTGTTTGGCTTCTTTCCAACTCCGTAGGGCAGCCTACTCGATAACTAATCTCTGGCGACCGATACCGTCTTCCGTACGCACCTCCACCCAGTAAATACCGGCGGGTAAATGCCCTAAAGACAATTGTTCCGAAGTACTGGCAATCGATAATCGGCTCAAGACTGGATGACCCAGCGTATTCCAAATTCGAATGTCCTGTATTTGGTTTTCTGGAGAGGAGATGAGTACGTCGCCACCCGTTGGATTAGGCGTGATCTGAACTGGAATCTCCGGTAAAATAACTGCACGGGTGCTTGATACAATCTCGAATTCACTCGGTGGCAGATCCACTTCAATGACTTCTCCTTCGGCATTAATTACCAGTACATCTTTAATTTCGAAGGTCGTCTTCAAATTACCGTCCCGATCCTGATTACCTGCTCCAAGGAAGATGATATCCTCCACGATGATATTGAAACGGCCTATCTCTCCGGAACCGCTCTGTCCTTGGCCGTCGATGCGGGTCATTGCTAAATCTAGCCGCCCTTGTGCATGAAAATTCTTTTGAATACTAAAGAGGTCCGTTCCCCAGTCTCCCAGCCAAGAGCCATCTACGTTTAAGTTTGGACTTCCTGAAACAATCACTTCCGGATCGTAGATAATGGAGAAAGCCAGACCGTACACATCTTCCGCCGGGAAGTCTTCGTTCCCTAAGATGATCGGCAGAGAATAGGTAGCGTTTGGCTCCAAACTGTCGGGTAGAACGAAGAAAGGCGCCGCCATATCTCGGTCATCGACCCATTGGCTTTGATCTGGATCGGTCAGCAAATTATGGGTTAAGCCCCAGTGGGCATTAATGATGAGCGTGTCCGCAATATCGATCAGGCCATTAGCATCACAATCAAGGTGCTTGTAATTCACGCCGGCGGATGTGCTCTGCGGCCAAGCCGGGGCACCGTGTCCCACCCAGGTCGTGATCGAGTCGGGGCGTTGCGGTCCGCTGGTTCCATAGCCTAAGCCAACATTCAACAAGTCAAAATTATTTACCACTCCAGAAGTATCAGTATCACCCGGCCACAGGCAATCCTCGTCGACGTCGATGAATTGGGATAAGGTTAATTCGCATCCTGTTGTAGCATCTACAATGACTACTTCAATCGTGGCATCTTCGGTCAAGGTTGCCGTCGGATTGGCTACCGAAGGATCGTTAAACAGGGCCGCCGGTGACCAAGCGTAGGTATAACTAGGATCCGTATTATTTAAGTTGACCGTAAAAGACTCATCGGCGCAGGGAAGCGGTGGGGTGGTAAAGATAGAATTCGCCAATTCTTCCACAACCAACTCAAAAGAACCGCTGACCTCACAGCCCGCTTGGTTAGTAACTACTAAGGTGTAAATGCCCGCATTATCCGCATTAACATTCTCTAGGAGAATTTCGCAGGTAGTGTTGCTGTAATTGCCGGGGCCAAACCAGGTGAAGGTCGTACCCGGAGGGCCACTGACCGGGCATGGAATGAGCACATCGGATCCAGCACAAGTAGGTGGAGGGTCCACCATATTGATAATCGGTAGCGGCTCATCTTCGTAGAAGACGGTAACACTATCTATCGTCAAACAACCCGTCTGCGGGGAAAATACTTCAATGTAATAGGTGGTCGTTGCATTTACACT
>JBCDIO010000618.1:0-3225 GCA_038748815.1 Bacteroidota bacterium | reverse complement strand
GTTCGCTACGGAGAAACCGATCAAATGGGATACTTGTATTATGGGAACTACGCCCAGTATTATGAGATCGGGCGGGTAGAAATGATCCGTTCTTTGGAGCTGACTTACAAGGCGCTGGAAGAAGAGCACCGGGTGATGATGCCCGTGATGTCCATGCAAATGCGGTTCGTTCGCCCGGCCCGCTACGATGAATTGGTTACTATCCGAACTACCCTGCGAAAATTCCCAACCAAGGAGATCGTCTTTCACATGGAAATTCTAAACGAACGTGGAAAACTAATCAACGGCGGATCGGTTAAGCTGTGTTTCGTTGATATGGAGACCAATAAAACCGTCCCCACGCCGGAGGTGCTGCTAGATAAACTTCGCCCCTTTTTTACCGAAGAGATGCCGAAGTGATCCTCCCAATTTTTACCTTTGCGCGTGGCCATGAAATTACCAGATATTAAAGAAGTCCGAGATCGGATTGAGCATAATCCGTTCATTCAGCGTATGCTGCATTGGAGTCAGGTGACCTCCTTGCCCGGATTTTTTAGTGTCCCGATCTATGATGTGGCTATCTTCTTACGGAACGAGTTTCGTCGTGATAGTCTCCTAATTCGGGCCAATTCGATGGCTTTCAGCTTTTTCCTTTCTCTCTTCCCTTCTATCATCGTGCTATTTACCTTACTCCCCTACTTCAGTCAATACCTATTGAGTTATCTTCCAGGTGGAGATAATTTCATGTCGATCATGCAACGGGAAATCAAACTGATCATGCCGGGTAATGCGGGGGATATGCTATTCTCTACCATTGAAGATATTACGACGCGCCCCCGGGCCGGCTTGCTATCCTTGGGTTTCGTGCTGGCGGTTATTTTTGCCTCCAACGGGATGGCAACGATGATGAGGAGTTTTGAGAAAGCGTATTTAGATACGTTTCGAAAGCGCAATGGCTTTCAGATCCGACAGGTGGCTATTGGTTTGACCATCTTGTTGGGTATTTTGCTGATCGCCTCCGTGGTTTTGATCATAGTCGGAAATCTCCTAATTGGGCTGCTAGATCAATACATTCATTTGGATTCGTTTAGCTCGGTGGCTATTTCCCTCATGCGGTATTTGGTCATTTTGAGCCTGTTCTATAGCGTCATTTCCTTTATTTACCGGTATGGGGTGGCCACCCACCGGAAGTTTAGCTTCTTTTCGGCGGGCACCACCCTCGCGACCATTCTTTCTATTTTATCGTCAACGCTTTTCTCCTTTTACGTAGACAACTTCAATACCTACAATAAACTCTACGGCTCTATTGGAACCGTGATCGTGGTGATGCTATGGATACAGATTAACGCGCTCATTCTGCTGATCGGCTTCGAACTGAATGCCAGTATCGCCGTAAATCGGGATCTTAAGCTAGCTCTGCAGGAAGAAGAAGAGGTCGAAGAAGAAGAGTAAATCTTCTTAATGGAGAACGATCACCTTTTCGGTATACGCTACCCCACGTTCCTCTTGGACTTGCAGGAGATAAATTCCGTTCGGTAAATCTACGGTGGGTATTTCTACGGGAGTATTCTGGGTTTGCAACTGGAATAAAACCTGGCCTTGTTGGTCATATAGGTTTAAGGTACGTGGTATGGACTGCGAGAAGATCGCCCTTAAGGAAGTTCTACTTGGGTTAGGAGCTAGCTCTACCAATCTGGAAGCCGTATGTTTTTGGGTGGAATCCGTGCCGCAAGCCTAGTCCTCTATCGAAAAAACATAGGCAAATACCTACATCCCCTCTCGAGTGAGTCCTCCCTATTACAAAGCGACAAATGCTTTCAATGAATGATAGAATTCTTAGCTAAGATCACAACCGATTTACTGAAATCATCTATACCTAAAACGAAATAGTTGAATATCAATACGTACGTTTTGTTTTCATAGCAGCTACCATTTCTATTTGATTAAATAAGGCCATCAAGAATCAATGTGTTACCAAAATTCGCTGTATTTGGGATTCCTCTTGGTCCGTGCTGATTTGTAGATAATAGGCTCCACTGGGTAGATTCTCCGTACGTAAGACATACTGTCTGCCAGAAGAGGTGCCCTCCCGAATACGTTGTCCCATTGTGTTGTACAGACGGAGCACTCGATGTTGGGCATTCGCAAACTCGATGGTTAAAGCAGCATCCGTTGGGTTTGGGTAAGTGAGTGCAGATTCAACCAGGGTTGGCGTATGGTTTATCCCCACCGTCGTTTCACAATTTGGGATAAAACAGTTTTCTGAGAGGTCCAATAATTGTCCCACTTCCTCGTAAATCGATTGTACATTCTCCAAATGGTTCCCACCTTGAAAAAAGGTATAAGCCACCAATAGCTGGTTGAATTCACCGGGATTGAGTTGCATGGGACCTAAAGCCATTAGACTACGCCGATTACCGGGGGTAGCGCCCGATTGGAGTTCGGACCAATCATTTGGATTATTCGGGTTACCGTTCAGGGTATAGCCACCATTTTCAATGGGTGTTCCATCCCGGTAAGAGCCTGAGAGCAGCGCATAGTAGTCCGCTCCACCCATCGGATAAGACGAATCATTGGGATCGTAGGACAGGGAAACCATACTACTCGGAAATATGGGTTGGACTCCACTAGGATTGCCATAGTCTAAAGGGGCACGCAGAATAGTGGTAGACACCGAAGGTGGCATGGCTCCGTACCCCAGTATGTCACCGCAGTCTTCGTCGGTATTCTCTGCATTATAGGCGTATGCTGTGCGGCTATCTGGGATAAAGCCCAGATAGTCATCCACCGGGTAACCGATTGAGAAGTCGGTAAATACTCCTATATGCACCGAATCGAGTATCTCTACTCCTTCGTATTCAATGCGGTAGAGAACGAATACGGTCCGATTGAGCAGATCGTGATCGCTACAGGCAAAACTGAATACCGTTTGCCGGATTTGCACCGGAAGGGGTTCCATTCCCGATTGGGTATGTAGTCCTCCATCCCCGAAATAGGACCAATGCATTTCGGAGGGAGTACCTACATTTCCGCAGCCTTGTAGTTCCAATATGGGGTAATCCCCTTGATCCGGGTTATACAGACCATCCCCATTTTGGTCCCAAAAACCAGCGCTATGATCAGACCAATCGGAATTAAAATCGTGGTACGCGCCAAAAAAGGGATTCCCACGAGCTGGCCAGCTAAAAACGGCGGCGTTGGGGGCATCAATTTGTTGATTATCGGCCCAATCCTCCCGATGGGCCT
>JBCDIO010000617.1:0-3226 GCA_038748815.1 Bacteroidota bacterium | reverse complement strand
ACCGGCTAAAGCCAGCATGTCGGTGGCCAGAATGAGATCAGGAATCTCGTCTTTAGCCCGGGCTTGTTCTCCCAGGCTGATGGCCCCCACAAACATTCTCCATTTCCAATGCCTTCCATTAAGACTCAGAATGTCAATATCTGCCGAGCTATGGGCTTGCAAACCCTTAGCCCAGGTAGCGTGGCTTCCGGTAAAGAAAGGTTCGATTAACCAAATGCGCATCGGAATTAGGCGAAGATTTTACAGGTCAGAACGGTAAAGTCATCCGGGTAACCACCTTCGGTCCCCATGAAGGCTTCGATCTGTTCAGTAAGTTTGGCGTTAAATGCTTCGGCAGAAAGGTGCGCATTGTCCAACACAAACTGAAAACCAGTTGCTTCGTCAAGGTATTCTTCCTTAGGGTTTTGAATGTCGGTAAGCCCATCGGTGAAAAGCAGAATCAGGGTTTCTGAGTCGATTTTGATCTCTCCAACTTCGATCCCAGGAAGCTCATCAAAAATACCCAGGATCGTGCATCCGGTTTTTAAACGAGTCAGCTGATTGCGCTGGGCCATTACCGGAGGATTATGTCCGGCGTTGACATAGCGTAATACTCCGGCATCGCGGTCGTACTCACCAACGAAGAAGGTCAAAAACTTCTCCGCTCGAGTGCTGCGTAGAACGAGGGTATTGAGTGATTCTACAAATTCTTTGAGATTAGATTTTTCTTTGATCAGTGTGTGGAAATAGGCCTGAAAATTGGCCATGAGGAGTGCGGCAGCCACGCCCTTTCCAGTAATGTCACCGATACAGAAAATGAATTTATTATTGTCTAGTTCTATGAAGTCAAAATAGTCACCGCCCACCAGCATGTGTGGCTTATAAATACTAGCCAGTTGATAATGGCAGCAATTGGGTAGCTCGTGTGGGATAAGCGTACGCTGCATTTCGCTGGCCAGCTCCATTTCCCGACTAAGGCGTTCTTGTTCGAGCTGCCGCTTAAAGAGGCGCTTATTCTCAATGGCGACCGCAATAATATTAGTAATGGTGGTAATGAACTGAACCTTGTTATAGAGGTCTTCATTTTCGTTGAACCCTCCGATAAAAGAGTAGGCTAGAGGGAGGTCTTTATGTAAAACGGGAATGACTACATCGAACTGTTGGAGAAAGGGGTGGTTCTCGTTTTCTAAGGAAGCGTGCTCTCGATACTTAGGAAGAATTTCCATTAAGTCATCATCGAGTTCCTTGTGTTCGATATCGATAGATGCCTGGCAGATCCATTCTTCATCTTGGAAAAAGAAAAGTGCCATACGGCGAACGCCTAGGTCGATCCGAAGAAAGTCTTCGTACATCGAAAAGAGATCACTAGCAGATTCATTGTTATTGATCGACTGAGTGACCTTTAACAAGCGACGAATCTGCAGTTGTTTTAAGTTCAGTTCCCGTTCCAGCATTTCAATGCTAGAGAGTGTCTTTCGTATGTCGGATAGTCCGCTCATAAATCGGTTTGACTGCGCTTTTCTATCGGAGCTCTGAGGATAATTGTTGGTAAATAAGCAGGGACATACCTGCCTGGCCCCTTTCTTCATGCGTTAGGGTAAATATAGCGAAAGCCCTTCAATAATTACGTCAATTACCGAACCGAAGCAGCGTTGTTGATCGAGCTTTTTGGATGATCCATAGAAAATTGATAACTAATGGGGCTTGGAAACTATTATTTTGTAGAGCGATTTGCTCAGAGACGTAGACCGACCGTGTCTTTAAAGTGTGCCGGGCTTTTAACGAAGTGCAAAATAAAATTTGCCAGGCGGAGGCCAAAATTAGAAATCCCAACAGACTCTCACAGTGGGAGAATCGTTATCTTTGGGCAATACGGTCGGAATCCAAAAAATGGGGTACTATTCATGAAAGATAAAAACGTAGCAGGCATCCTATCTCTTTTTCTTGGCTGGGCGGGTATTCACCGCTTTTACCTAGGCCAAGTGGGGTTGGGGATTGTCTATTGTTTATTGATTCCGACGGGGATCGCTTTTTTGTTAGGATTGATCGATGCCATTTCCTTTTTTTCCATGGACCAGGAACGCTTTGATGTGCGCTACAACCGTAAGTTTATGGATGTTGATTACCGCCGCGGTAAGCGAGATACGGATTTTGATCGTCGAGAATATCGCCGTCGTACCCGTAACGAGTACCGACGGGACCGAGGGGATCGTCGTAGCGAAGAACGATGGGAAGAAAACCGGCGCCAGCGAAGAACTACCACAGAAGAGCGACGCCCAGCACCCCGTCCAGCGAGGAAATCGAACCCCCATAAAGAAGAGGGAAAGAAGCTTTACAAAGAGTTTGATTACGAAGCAGCTATTGATGCCTTTAATAAAGCATTAGAAGTGGAGCCCAGAGATATTCCAACCCATTTCAATCTGGCTTGTGCATATTCTTTAACGGAAGATGCCGAGAAAGCTTTCTATCATCTAGATAAAGCTGTATCTTTTGGTTTCAAAGACTTTGATCGGATCCGACAGCACGATGCCCTAGCCTACTTGCGAGTACAGGATTCGTTCGAAGCATTCGCCGAAAATAATTTCCGAATTCCAGCAGGCTTTACCCAGCCTAGTGAGCAAAAAGCAAACCCCGAGTCTACACCTTCGCTAGAGCAAGAACCCGAGCAGAACTTGCTAGACCAACAACCCGATTTGCTGGATCAGATCAAAAAGTTGGGCGACTTACGCGAAAAAGGGCTATTGACGGAAGAAGAGTTTGCTGAGCAAAAGCGTAAGCTTCTCGGCTAAATGTACAGCAGCATCCCACCCACCGGTAAACCCTTCCTCAAGTATTTGTCAGACGAAGACAAATGTCGCGAAAAAGAAGGATTTAACACTTTGTTGAGAACCGGGGAAAGAAAAATTTCGTTCCTTGAGCAAAGTGTTTGTTCGTTATAAGTCGATGCTTATTACTTGCTTAGCACATGATCAGGAGCTGTATTTTTTAGGAGCTCTTAAAACTTACTTGAAATGATTGCTGCGGACCTACTTTCAGATGGCCTAGTGCCGCTAAGGACCTCGGATACGGGAGAAGAGGCCTTAAACATTATGAGCGAATTTTACGTTCGCCACCTCCCGGTAGTCAACAATACTCAGTTGTTAGCCTTAGTTTCCGAAGACGATATTCTAGAATACGACGTACACGAAGCAGTAGGGTCTTACGACGTTTCCTTGCGGTTTCCACCTGTACAAGAAAACGATCACTT
>JBCDIO010000616.1:0-3230 GCA_038748815.1 Bacteroidota bacterium | reverse complement strand
TCATTATCGCCTTCGTAGATATAAACTCGTTCGGGTCGATGACGAATAACTAAATCGGGTAAGAAATACAAAAGATCGCTCATTTGGGAGCCGCCGAACCCCATATTGATCACTCGGTGTTCGGGAAAAGCAGCTGCTAAATCCGTCCACATCCGGATACTGGAGCTTCCGGCAAAGACTAATTTGGGGCCTTCCTGGTTCGTAGGAAAGGATTTCTTTTTTAATTGTTCAATCTCTTGCTCAAAACGCAGGGGGTCTTGCGCCTGTAGGTTGGAAAAGCCCAGAATAAGCAAGACGAAAGAGAAGCAATAAAAACGCATACCGGAAAATTATGAGTGGCTAATAGAAAACAGCTATTTGTTGCGTGCTGCCTTTAACTCCTCTAATTTACGGACAACTTTTGATTCGAAGCTCTCCTCTTCTTCCTCTTCGTTTTGCGGAGTTCGATCTTTGGGCCAAATGTGGAAACCACCCTTAAACGGCCCGATGGCCCAGTGGCCCCAGATTCCATTCTCATCCACATAGCCCGAATAATCGACCCGATGGGTTGGGTAAGTTTTCGTCAGGGAGCAGGTTAAACCGGTCGTATCGTAGCTTCCCTGCCAAGTAAAGGCATTGATATCATCCGAGCCACTACCAGTAACCGTTCCATTCTTAAAATCTAGACAAAAATTCATTCGATGTTGAGCAGCACTTGGCCCACTGGTATAAATGTAAAAGCCCTCCCAATCGCCGGAGGGAAACAGGGGGTGTTGTTCTTGTTTGGGGTTGTTTAGATCGGCTTTCATCTTCTTTTTAGGGATAATTTATATACTAGGAATCAGGCTCTTTTCGAGCCTCCATTCTGAATCATTCTACAAGTTCACACCAGCAAAAGTTCCCCAAAACAGTTATTCGCCTACTGGCCAACTCACCTTCCCTCGAGGACTCGGAGAAAGGTGAGTTGGCCAGCAGGCGAAAGTCAGTCTTCTCAGCAGCAGTCCGCTGAAAACCACAAGTATTGTAAAAGGGGAATCCTACTCTTGGAAAAGTGGGTTCTGCACAAAAGTCCAATCTGTCAAGGACTCTAAAAAGGCTATGAGGTCTTCTTTTTCTTGTGCACTCAAGGAGAGTGGTGTGATAAGGGGCGATTGGTTAATAGCTCCTTTCCCCCCGGTACTGTAATGATCCAATACGGCGTCCAGGTTTTCCAGCGACCCATCGTGCATGTAAGGAGGCGATAAAGCGACATTTCGCAGGCTTGGGACTTTGAAAAGACCACGGTCACTTTCTAGGGCCGTCAATCGAAAGCGCCCTGAGTCCTCGTACTCGGCGTACAGCCCATTATTCTGGAAGGAATAATCGGTAAAATTAAATCCACCGTGACAATTCGTACAACCGGTCCGTTCGCTGATAAAAAGATCGTACCCCCGTTGTTCACGAGCTGTCCAAGCATCCGGATTATCTCCCCGCTCCCATTGATCGAATAGACTATTTCCACTCAGCAAACTGCGCTCGAAACACGATAAAGCGCGGGTGATCACGAAGGGATCGACGGGACGTTCGTAGGCCTCCCAAGCCATTTGCTCGTAGACTGGATCAGCGGCTAGCCGTTCTACCAAAGGGATCATTTCAATACCAAATTCATTGTGTTCTTGGATCGGAACCCCCACTTGCATTTCCAAGGTCGGCACTCCTCCTTCCCGGGTAAAATGGGGATGGTACGCTACATTTGCCAAACTTGGAGAGTTCCGCGAACCAAGCCGACCTTCGATACCCGCACTAACCGCACGACTATCTGCAAAGGCAAGATCCTGCTGGTGACAGGAGGCACAACTAACTGTTCGATCGAGGGATAAGTTAGTATCGTAAAATAGTTTCTTCCCCAGTTCCCAACGGGCCTGGGTAAACTCATTACCTTCTGGAGCCTCCACGGGAGGAAAGCCCTCCGGAATTTCCATTAAGGTAGGCCAAGGGTCAGGGGAAGTCATCTCTGGCACTGGCTCACAAGCGGTCAACACCAGAAATAAACTTCCGACCCCCAGAAATATATATGATCGAATTAGTAGCAAAAGGATAGATTACTGTACTTGGACCATTTGGGTTGCAACGGTTTTTCCTTCGTTTGACAGTTGTACGAAGTAGGTACCGGTACGGTCTAGTTGTAAGGTTGTTTGGTCGCCGGCAGCTAGCCCCGGAGTGAACAATACCCGTTGCCCCAGTACATCAAATACTTGGAGATCAACCCGGTTGATGCTCGGAGATTCCCACTGTACCGTGAATTGGCCATCTAAAGATGGATTGGGGAAAACATCCCAAGTAAGATCAACGGCCAATTCAGAAACGCTAGTTGAATTATCATTAACCGTAAAGACGAAATCACGCATATTCTCTAGTGCCTTCTTAGCATCGCCGGTAATACCGTGAGAAATCACTCCTCCAGTCACATCAATATCATCCATCAAGCGTAGGTAGTCGCCCGCAAGCTTTATGGCAATCGCACCGTCCGCTGCGGTAGCTGGATAGGCAACTTCGGTTTCAAAGAAGTTATCCGTTCCTCCTCCGTGCAATTGGAAGATGAATTCAAAGTTACTTCCCACATTTCCTTCGTAAGCTACGTAGCGGTAACCAGCGGTCCAGCTCCAATGCATGGAAGGTTGAACAAAGCCCAGTGGATCGCCCATGGCATAGGTTGCCGGATCCAGGAAGTTAAAGTCAGGCCCCACACCGACGTGGAACTTGATCGCTTCGAACTCGGTAATTGGAAAATCACCAAGTACTACATCAACCGCTTCCTCGGCGTTGACCAAGATGAAAAGTTCATCCAAAGCAATTTCTTGTCCTCCGTCGTGTACCAGGGTAAACTCAGAAAGGTAATACTGCATACGGGTTACCTCAAATTCAACATCTAAATTATTGGAGACAGATTCGTTAAAGGAAAAAGCTTCGGTTCCAAGGAAGTGATCGAGGCGAAGGCTTACTTCGGTTTGGGCAAAGCCCGAGAAGGCCATAGATATGGCTAAGAGTAGCGTGTAAATACGTTTCATCCGATTTAGAATTAGTTTTCGTAGCATTCAATACTTTACAACCTACATTACTAAGCCTTTTGACGGGTTCTTTTTGCTCAGCTCGTCGTTACTTGCTCGCCTTCGCTTCTTTGTATACGACCCCTGCGCGCATATAACTAAAAAAAAAACGCCTCGGTCAAAATATCTATCTAGGTAGGTTACAAAGCATTTAACTACAGATAG
>JBCDIO010000615.1:0-3240 GCA_038748815.1 Bacteroidota bacterium | reverse complement strand
GGTAGAATCCGCTCGGGAGCACGGATATGTGAAAACCCTCATGGGGCGTCGGCGCTATTTGCGAGATATCAACAGCCGCAACGGGGTGATTCGGAGCCACGCTGAGCGCAATGCCATTAATACGCCCGTGCAGGGTACCGCGGCCGATATGATCAAGTTGGCAATGAATTCCATCCACCAGGAATTGATGAAGGGTGATTACAAAAGTAAAATGATTCTGCAGGTGCATGATGAATTGGTCTTCGATGCCCATTTGGAGGAACTCGACCGCTTGAAACCAATGATCGAAGAGAAGATGAAAAACGCCATCCCGGACTTAAAAGTGCCGATTCTGGTTGGAATTGGTACGGGTAATAACTGGCTCGAAGCACATTAATCCCTTTTTACAAGTTTCTGTACTTCGATCGCAAATTGTCCTTGTTTGTTTTCTTTGATGGTAAAGCGGACGCGGTCTCCTTTTTGTAAGAGTTCTTGTGTTTGCTTCTGTGAAACGAAAAACTCTTCACGGGTTTCCGGGATACGTACGTATCCGTAGCCCTTATCGGATAGAAAAAAGGTAATAATTCCTTCTGGCATAAGAATGTTACTTCGTGATTTCTTGGTAAAAGGTTTCCCGCTCAATCGGCGACACCAAGTAGGTTGGTACCACCGGATAAGCCATGGCACGGGTGCGATCGTCGTATCGTAACGAGGACGAGAGAATAATGATGCGAGTATTCCGAAATTTTTGCGCCAAATGTTCTTGAAACAGTCCAGGAACTCAAATCTATCCATGAGCGGCATCTGTAAGTCAAGCAAAATTTTAGTAGGTGATTCTTCCAGAGATTTAGCTTCTGATGCAAGGAGTAAAGATCTTCAACTAAGCGCTTGATCAAGTAGTGTTGCACTTGGTTATCATCGGCCATGTACACCCTTTTGATCATACGTAAAGGTTAAGTTGTAGGGTGAACCGAGTAAAATGATCTGGGACGCTAGATCTACGATGTATAAGAAATCGGGAAGAACTTCTAGAATTTTTTCGAATCGCGAATGATCAATTCGCTAGGCTTTTCTTTCCAGGTCAGCATTTTGCTTGTTCGAGGCCATTGATTTTAGAGTTTGACCCTGGTCGAGGTACCTATAAAAACCAAGGTAAAGCGAAAGGCTCTAACTGTTGAGTTTTATCGATTTATCAATTTACGAAAATATTATAGAGATTGTCTGACATCGTGAATTGCGTAATTACCCTTTTGGAACTCGGCAAATATGGGGGAAAGGCGTATTTTAGGCCATCCCTTAGCGATAAAGTAGACCAATGAAATTTGCAGAAGCGCTCCCTCTCTCCCAAATAGCAGAATGGATGAATGCCGAGATCATCGGCAAGAAAGAACAAATGGTAACGGGTATGAATGAAATCCACAAGGTGGAACCCGGTGATCTTACCTTTGTCGATGTACAAAAGTACTTCCGTCAATCGCTGGAAAGTGCCGCTACGATCATTGTGATCAACGAGCGGGTAAAGGCGCCCCGTGGAAAATCCTTACTCTTAGTGGATAAGCCATTCGATGCCTATAATCAGCTCGCGCTTCGAATGAAGCCCTTCTCCTACACTCAAGTGGTTGTGGATCCTAGTTCAGAAGTAGATCCTACCGCGATCGTTGAACCCAATGTGATCATTGGAAAGAATGTCAAGATTGGAGCTCGATCGCACATTCAAGCCAATGTGTACATCGGCGATGATACCATCATCGGGGAAGACGTAAAAATTCAAGTCGGTACTATCATCGGAACCGACGCGTTCTACTACAAACGCGAGAATAAGGTATACGAGAAATGGCACTCGATTGGTCGGGTGATTATCGAAGACCGAGTGGATATCGGAGCAGCCTGCACCATTAATCGGGGGGTTTCTGGAGATACCGTCATCGGGGAAGGATCAAAGCTAGACTGCCAAGTGCACATTGGTCACGGAGCGGTCATCGGTAAGCACTGCCTCCTGGCGGGCCAGGTTGGCATTGGCGGAAAAACCATTCTGGAAGATGAAGTGATCTTGTACGGTCAGGTGGGCGTTGCCCAAAGCCTACGAATTGGGAAAGGAGCCATGGTGGCGGCGAAGTCGGGTGTTTCGAAGAATTTGGAGGGAGGACAAACCTACTTTGGTTCTCCGGCTGCCGAAATTCGGACCAAACACCGGGAGCTAGCAGCTTTGCGCCATCTCCCGGAGTTTTACAAGAACTACTACGAGTAGCCCTTGGTCCATTCTATTTTTTCCATTTGATATTACAGCCAGCACTTGGATATTGTGCCGTAGGAATCGTTTCTCCGGCTAGCAACTGCTCCAAGGCGGCCCTTAAATCGGACCCATCCAAAGGGTGATCATTGTTGGGGCGCGATTGATCTAAGCGACCTCGGTAAGCCAACTTACGATCCCGGTCAAACAGATAAAAATCTGGTGTGCAGGCCGCATCATAGGCTTTCGCCACCGCTTGGCTTTCATCGTACAGATAAGGGTAAGTGAAACCTTCTTCCTGGGCGAAAATCTTCATTTTGTCGGGTGCATCAGCCGGATAATTTTCCACATCATTGGAGCTAATTGCTACCATACCAATACCTTTCGCTTGATACTCTTTGGTTAGTCGATGGAGCTCCGGAAGTACGTGTATCACATAAGGGCAATGGTTACAGATAAACATTACCAAGGTACCATTGGTGCCAGCGATATCTTGATATTGTACAGAATTTCCAGTCCGGGTATCGGGTAAGTTGAAAGCAGGGGCGGCGATGCCCAGGTCCAACATATTTGACTCGGTAAGTGCCATGTTTTCTTTTTTTGTAAGAACGTCCTTTTATTGCCTTGAGTTTATTTACAGGCTGGATTTATACCGAGAATGTAGCGTTCGACGACTCCGATGGAAGGGGCTGTTTCGGCACCCGCAAATCCTTGGATATCTTCATCCTTTAAGTGCTGCGCCGCAAACTTAGTAAGTGCTTGAGCAACCGGTAAATAGGACCAATGCCATTTTTCGAGGTTATACCCGGTCGGACGGCTTTCTCCTTTTTCAGAATACGTTTGACAAAAGCCAAAACGAGCAGCGTTTTGATCTAGCCATTGGTACTCCTTCAAACCTTTTCCTTGGGCGAAGTAGCTGTTTTCAAAACTATTGAAGTCAATATCCGTGCCCCAATGGTGACGGGACGTGCCTGGCATAGAGCTGAATTCCAATATTTTGAGGGCTCTTTCTTTAGCATCGGGAATGGTTT
>JBCDIO010000614.1:0-3251 GCA_038748815.1 Bacteroidota bacterium | reverse complement strand
GTAATCCGAAGGGGTTTTAACCACAAGGAGGCCATTCTAGCGCCTTACAACTAGTCCGAACATGCAATCGACCAGTTTACTAACCACAACTGCTCTGGATCCCTTTATTCCTTCTGCCCAGAACCCCTGGGATGCTGAAAAGGTCCGCCATCGGTATAATCGGATGGCCCACGGAGCCTCTCCCGCCGAAATTGCGGCGGGGATCGATCTGGGCCCGGATGCCTTGATCGATGATATCATTTCACAGATCATCAATGCCCCCTATCCGGACCCACCCACCTGGGCCGATTGGACCTGGAGCAACTACGGTGGTAATTTTGACTTATTTTTTACGCATAAGTACGAAATGTACATCCGACTTATGCAGCGACAGCTCGATAGCCCCTTCCGCTCCAAGTTGTGGATGTTCTGGCACAACCACTTCGTGGCCGAAGAAGAGGTCTACTCCTGCAACAACTACATGTGGTCCTATTTTGAGCTAATACGCAATAACCTCCTCGGAAATTTCCGGAATCTAGTCGAAGAAATGGGTAAAAACCCAGCGATGCTCGTCTATCTAAATGGTAATTTAAATATTGCTCAGGAGCCCAACGAAAATTATGCGCGGGAGCTCATGGAGTTATTTACGATGGGAGAAAATAATGGCTATACCCAGGACGACATCGTAGAGGTTGCTCGGGCCTTAACCGGCTGGCAATGCGACATGTACGCCTGTACCCTCCCCTATTTCTTACCCATCTATCACGATAGTACCTTCAAAACCATTTTTGGTCAAACGGGTAATTGGGGATACCAGGATGTCCATAACCTGATCTTCACCCAGCGAAAAAATCAGGTAGCTGAATATATCTGCACCAAGATTTATACCTATTTCGTCAATCCAACTCCTAATCAGGAAGTCATCGACGCAATGGCGGCTATCTTCATCGAGGATTGGGAATTAGAGCCTGTATTTACAGCTTTACTAAAAAGCGCTCATTTCTACGAGGCCAACCAACGCAATACCAAAATCAAGAGCCCAACGGAGTTTTTCTTTAGCCTGGCCAATAGCACCGGACTGCAATTTCCCGTTAGTATCAATAATGAATGGTTGGGTGATATTTTCTATTTCACGGGTGAACTAGGTCAGAATGTGCTCAACCCCGTTGATGTCGCCGGCTGGCCCGGACAACGCTCCTGGGTCAACGAAACAACCCTTACCCTCCGGTGGAGTGCGATTGGTGGAATGCTCTTCTTCCGCATGGCCAATAACAACTTCACGCGGGGAGAATTAGTCAACCTAGCCATTGCTCTAAATAATGATCAGGAAAATGATCCGGAAGTCATCACCCAAAGTCTGATCCAACACTTTTTAAATACGGATCTAGAAGACAACTTATTCCAGTCGGCCGTCGCTTACTTCAAGGCGGATGTCCCACAGAACTACTTCGAAGATGGTAGTTGGAACCTCTACTACGATGACGTTCCCGACCAGATCATTTCCCTTCTTTATTTCCTCACTCGGTTGCCAGAATGGCAACTTTGCTAACGGCTAGACTGATGAGTAAAAAGACCCAACAAGAGTCCAATATGCACAAGAAGGTGGAGCAATACTTTAAGAAGCGCCACGGAGCGACCCTCGACCAACAAGCAGCCCATAACGAGGAACATCAGGCTTGGAACCGACGTGATTTCCTACGCATGTCTGGATTAGCGGCCATGGGATCGGGGATGATGCTCGGCGGTTTTCCCGTTTCTGCATTCTCCGCTAGTCCCCTTCTGAATAGCCTAAATACCGCTGAATGTGGGGATCGTACGCTTGTACTTATCCGCTTAAAAGGTGGCAATGATGGGCTAAACACCCTCATCCTGCGAGGTAACGATATTTACTACAATATCCGCCCTAGCCTTGCTATTCAAGAGAACGAACTTTGGGGACTTTCCTCCGAATTCGGAATGCCAAATACCATGCAAGCCCTAGAGCCGCTATGGGGAAATGGCCGGATGCAGGTGATCCACAATGTGGGATATCCCAACCAAAATTATTCGCATTTCCGCTCTTCCGATATCTGGGCTTCGGCTTCGGATAGTAATGAGGTGATCAAGACCGGTTGGATGGGCCGTTGGTTGGAGAATGCTTACCCCGCCTTTACGGAAGCACCACCGGTTATTCCTCCGGCTTTGCAGATTGGGGTAGAATCCAACCTAGTGTTCCGGGGCCCTGAATCGAATATGGCCCTTTCGGTGAGCAATCCGCAGGAATTCTATCAGATTGCCCAGACGGGACAGCTTTACAATATGGATTTATTAACGAACTCCACCCCTGATCAAGAGCTTGGCTTTGTTCGGTCCATGGCCAATAGTGCGTTCCGTTATTCGGAATCCATTCAGCAAGCGTACAATAATGGAAGTAATTCCGGTGATTATCCGGGCAATTATCTGGCCGAACAACTGCAGATTGTAGCGCGCATGATCAAGGGAAATCTTGGAACCAAAGTCTATATGGTTACCATTGGGGGCTTCGATACCCACGCCCAACAAGCTAACTATCACCCGGCCTTGGTCAACGCCTTGGCTAACTCGGTAAAAGCCTTCATAGACGACCTCGATGCGACCGGCCATTCGCAAAATGTGCTTTGCATGACCTTCTCCGAGTTTGGCCGTACGATCTACCAAAACGGATCTGATGGAACCGATCACGGAACCGGTGCACCGGTTTTCCTTTTCGGAAATGACCTGGGCAGTACTATCGTAGGGTCTGCTCCCGATCTCAGTAATCTCAATCAGTATGGCGACCCTGAATTCTCTACGGATTTCCGTTCCGTTTATGCAACGGTCTTGCAAGACTGGTTGTGTATTCCTACACCAGAAACGGACTTCGCCTTAGGAGAGTCTTTTGAGTATATAGAGGGCTTGGTTCCGGCGGGTTCGCCGAGTCTGGGTTCCAACGATGCCGCTGCATTGATCGGTCACCAAGCAAAGGTGGAAGAACCCGGGGTATTCAATATCAAATTTGCCATTAAGATTGGAGGAGAAACGCGCATTCAAATCCTATCGAAAGATGGGCATCCGTTGCGAACCATTCTCAACGAATTTAAAGAAAAAGGAAGCTATACCTTACCTTTTAACCCGCTGCAATACCAACTCCCCAACGGAGAGTACATTTATCGGTTACAGACGGGTGGTAAAGTGTATACAAAACTCATTAAGTGGTAGTTAGCTAAGTACTTTGTTACCTAAGTAAATGAATATTTTGACCGAGAAGATTTTTG
>JBCDIO010000613.1:0-3257 GCA_038748815.1 Bacteroidota bacterium | reverse complement strand
ATTTGATTAACTAATGGAGATAGGAATGCCAAGAAAATGGTACGCAGGCCGGGTGATCCGGATAGAAGATGCTAGTAGCACTACCCGACGGTTTTGGATACAGGCAGACGAGTTAGAACGCTTCGATTTTCGGGCCGGGCAGTTTGTTACCTTCGATTTACCTATCAGTGAGAAGCGGCGAGAGCGTTGGCGTTCGTATTCCATTGCCAGTGCTCCCGACGGAACCAATGTCTTCGAACTATGCATCGTTCGGTTAGAAGGGGGGAAAGGTACTACCTACCTTTTCGATGAGGTCCAAGAAGGCTCTATCCTTTCTTTCAAAGGCCCCGATGGGGTATTTACTTTACCTAAGAATTTAGATCGGGAGATCGTATTGATTTGCACGGGTACTGGGGTAGCACCTTTTCGGAGTATGCTAGGGGCACTCAAAGAATCTGGCGGCCCACAGCAACCGCTGCACCTCATTTTTGGAACCCGGCACGAAGAAGGCATTCTTTACCGAGAAGAAATGGAGACCCTAGCCAAGGAATGGCCAAACTTCCGCTTCGATGTTGCCCTTTCCCGCGAAAAGGATTGGGATGGCTACCAAGGCTATGTGCATCAGGTGTACCAGGAGCATTATGCCGAAGTAGATTCTGACCGCCTTTTCCTTTTATGTGGTTGGCAGAATATGGTGGACGAAGCCGTCGACCAGCTGACCGAAAAAATGGGCTACGATAAACAGCAGGTTGTCTTTGAGTTATACGGATAAGCCCTTTTCTTTGGGCATAATAGTCTTGCCTCGTGCTTAAAATTTTTCTACCTTTTGCCTTATGAGTGAGCGAGATCAACAGGACTATACTCCAGAAGAATTACTGGAGCAAGCAAAGGCGTACTGGCGGCAGAATGATGCCTACCAGGCAGCTAAGATCTTGCGCAAGCTCGTAAAAGAACGTCCTTCCTGGGCTACGCCCAATTACTGGCTAGCCAAGATTTACAAACAACGTCGGGAGTGGAAACCCTGCCTACACTATAGCCAACGAGCGGTTGAATGTGATCCGAAAGAATTGGAGTGTTGGGAATGGATGGGTATTGCCGCCGCCGCCCTGGGCCGTTGGCCCATGGCTCGCAAAGCTTGGATGAAACTAGGTTTTCCGTATTCTCTCCAGGAAGGCATCGAAGAACCTCAGTTGGGAGGTATCGTTGTTTGCCTCAATGAAAAAACGCGCCCGGAGATCGTTTGGGCCAACCGCCTAGATCCCGCCCGGGCTCGCCTGGAAAGCGTTCCGCAGCCCTCATCGGGTTACCACCACCATGATATCTTAC
The DNA here is from genome assembly GCA_038748815.1 of Bacteroidota bacterium. Lineage (GTDB taxonomy): Bacteria > Bacteroidota > Bacteroidia > Chitinophagales > Saprospiraceae > JBCDIO01. Next base: position 1,952 of record JBCDIO010000613.1, on the reverse strand, counting down.
TGATCGAGCGAGCCGAAAATATGCACCACATATTAGGTACGCATAAAATTCCGGTCTTCCGGGTCCTTGAACGTTTGAAAGATTCGCGTATTCCTACGTTCTCGGTGGAGCTACACACCCAAGAAAACTCAGAAGTGCAATTATTAGCCCACCTTTGCCACCAGCAACGCCTTGGCTTCGACAATTGGTCGATGGCCAATCGTCAGCTGTCTTTCCGTCAAAACGAACAGATTAATTATTACAAGGTGGAAACGGAGGCTTCCGGTTCTACTACTCTAATCGGGCTAGCCGCTCGAAAAAAAATTACCATCCACAAGGTTCTGCAAGAATGGAAATCGCTGACTAATAAATCGGTGGGCTTGTTGCGGCGGCATTAAGGCTACGGGGTTAATACAAAAGAACGACTTCACCCTTCTTGAGCACCCCTTGAAAGGCGGACGGGGATTGTAGCGTCAATCGAATATCCTGAAGTTGCCCTTCACTGGGCAGCTTAAAATAGAAAGCATATTGATTGACTTGTCCTGTCTCAGCCAATGGGTGGTTCAATCGGACACTTCTTTGCTTGGAACCATCCTTACCGTTGGTTGTACATATTAGATGAGCCCCATAATACCCTTTCTCAGGTAGAATCTCCGCCGTAATTTTTAACCATTGGTCCGTATTGCTTACTGCAATATCTGAAGGAATCCCCTGCCAAATGATCCCAATGGAATCTCTCGGTAAATCAACGGCCAACTCTTCCTTCTGCTTAAAAAGAATACGTTTTGTAAACGACTCAGGATGGTATAAATATTCGTCCGTATCCAATAGGCTCATATCTAAAGCGGTCGGAGTAGGATTCAAATAAATATGACTGTAATACCGAAGGTTCATGTCCCGGTAATGCAACACTCCGGTATTGTATTGCCAAGTCTGAAATAAATTGAGGCCAATGAGATAAAGCCCCAATATGTAAAAACCAATGCGGAATTTAGTGTGATCGATTTGTTCTATGAGTGCAATAAACGGGAAGGCAAAGACCGGATAACTTTGTACCAGTGCCCGCGTAGAAAAGGAGGCTCCGTATCTCCAATCTGACCAAGCGGTAATAATCCAGATATTCAGCAAGCAAAAGGTAATGAAAGCTCTGCGAAAAGGGAATCGCTTGATGTGCCATAAACCAAGGACAAAGAAAATTGTGATGGGCGTATAGATAAACCAACCGTTGGTGAAGCCATATAAAACCTGGAAGTTAGGATTTAAAAATTGCCATTTACTTCCCACATTGTATACCAAAGATCCAGTGACCGATTTCCAATAAATCAACTGGGGTAAGACACCTAGAAAACCACCCAAAATGATGGCACCTACCTGTTTGATATGATTACTGACCTTGGCCCATTTAATACGGGCCGCTTCTTTCGTATGGGTATCCCACAGTAAAGGAATGAACAACATGATGGCCTCCGTCGGACGACAGATGGTCGCTAAGCCAATGATTAGTCCGGTAAGAAAGGCCCATTTCAGTGATGGTCTTTCATGCCATTGCATAGTAGTATAAATAACGAGCACATACAACGGAAGAATAAAGGCATGACTTAAAGATCCATTTACAGAAATATATTGAAGCAAATTGGTGGCCAGATATAGTAAGCCCAACCCAATGGCTACACATGAATCTTTGAAGTACCGAAGGAGTAAAAATCGCAATAGGAACAGACTCAATATGTTATAAAAAATCACTCCAAACGCCAAGCTATACTGATAAGGAGGAGAGAAGCCATCTGCGGGAAATGCAAGGGCCTTAGCCAATAAATGACCTAGTAGAAAAAAAGGCAGTTCAAGCAGAGAGACTCCACCTAAGTATTTGAAAACGTAATTTCCGTTTTTGTACTTTCTGGCTTGGTAAAAACCCCCGCCACTAACTCCGTATTCTTTTTCAATGGCAGGAAGCCAGTCCAATTTCGTAGCAT
>JBCDIO010000612.1:0-3259 GCA_038748815.1 Bacteroidota bacterium | reverse complement strand
GTAGAGGTTGGTTGGCATTACGGAGATAAAATTAGAGCCATACTGATCGCGGTAGGCATCGCATAATTTGATCCCGGCAATTTTAGCAATCGCGTAAGGTTCGTTCGTAGGCTCTAGTAACCCGGTTAACAGATAATCTTCCTTCAAAGGCTGAGGAGCCATTTTCGGATAGATACAGGATGATCCTAAAAACAGTAGCTTTTCTACACCGGCTTGTTGAGCCGAGTGAATGACATTAGATTGGATCATCAAGTTATCGTAGATGAATTCTCCCCGGTAGGTGTTATTGGCTAGAATGCCCCCAACCTTTGCCGCTGCTAAGAAAACGTGTTTGGGTTTTTCATCGTCAAAGAAAGCTTGAACCGCAGACTGGCTGCGGAGGTCGAGCTCCCGGGAAGTGCGGAGTACAAAGTTCTCGAATCCTTCGGTTTGAAGTTTGCGAAGAATCGCGGAGCCGACCATACCTCGATGGCCGGCAATATAGATCTTATCTTGTGGGTTCATGGTTGTTGGGTTACCCAAAGGTGGCGGTAGAAAAAATCAGCAATTGCATGCAAAAAAAAACGAGTACCACGAGTCGGCAAAATGCTGTTAATCAATATCTTGTTTTACCTCAAAGCCAGCATTCTTGAGCAATTCATCTTTTCGGAAAAGCTCAATATCTGTCTGCACCATTTCGTGTATTAAGGCACGTAAATCGTACTTCGGATCCCATTTTAACTGGGTTTTTGCTTTTGTTGGATCTCCAATCAAAAGGTCCACCTCGGTAGGTCGATAATAGCGCGGATCCACCGCTACGATTTCTTTGCCCAAAGGTAGTTGGAAGTCCGGATTTGAGCAAGCGACGACCGTTCCGATTTCGTCTTCCCCCGACCCTTTGAACTCTACCTCAACCCCTACCTCTTGGAAGGCCATACGTAAAAAATCACGGACGGTGGTTGTCACTCCGGTTGCAATTACGTAATCCTCCGGTACTTCTTGCTGAAGCATTAACCACATAGCTTCCACGTAATCCGCAGTATGTCCCCAATCTCTTTTAGCGTCTAGGTTTCCTAAGAATAACTTTTCTTGTAAACCCATGGCCATACGGGCTACTGCACGCGTAATTTTTCGGGTGACAAAGGTTTCTCCGCGTAAAGGGCTTTCGTGATTAAATAGAATACCGTTAACGGCATACATATTGTATGCTTCCCGGTAATTGACCGTTATCCAGTAGGCGTACATTTTCGCTACAGCATAAGGTGAGCGAGGGTAAAAAGGCGTTAATTCACTTTGTGGCACTTCTTGTACCTTCCCATATAGCTCGGAGGTGGAAGCCTGATAAAAGCGTGTTTTTTTGGTTAAGCCCAGAATGCGGATAGCTTCTAAAATTCGAAGGACCCCAATACCGTCTACGTCGGCGGTGTATTCTGGCATTTCAAAGCTTACCTTCACATGGGACATAGCCCCCAAGTTATATATCTCATCGGGCTGTACTTCTTGTACGATTCGAATCAAATTAGTGGCATCGGATAGGTCTCCGAAGTGAAGGATGAAGTTCCGATTATCAATATGCGGATCCTGGTAAATCGAATCAATACGGTCTGTGTTGAATAAGGAGGTCCGGCGTTTGATACCGTGAACATGATATCCTTTTTGTAAGAGAAATCGAGAAAGGTAGGCACCGTCTTGTCCGGTAATCCCTGTGATGAGCGCTTTTTTCATAGGATGTTCATTGGCCGATTAAAAGGTGAATTTCCAGTTAACCAGAACAAAAATGAGGCCAAAAAGATAACTATCTTTTTTGGGAATGAAGTTGATTCAATCAGTTTATTCAAAACTAATCAGTCAACGCCGAATGTACTGATTGTATTGGGGTATTAAAAAGAAATACGGGCCTTAGAAGATACTCCTAACGCCCGATTTATTTTGAATTGTATGTGTGCTTAAACGAATTGCCCAATCTTTCGAATTGGTTTCAATAAGGTTGTATAGAATCGGGGCGTTAGACCATTCATACGCCAAGCTTGACGATCTTCCTTATTCGCGGCAAGGCGATTTTTAATACTGGAATTACTCACACCCCCCGTACGCATTCGTACTAATACCTCGGGGATATAGGTAGCACTAATTTTATTCTTATACAGGAAGCGTAGCATGATTTCATAATCTGCTGCACTTCGTAACCGTAGGTTAAAGGTACCAAAACGTTCATAAACGTCTTTGCGCACGTAGAAGGTTGGGTGCGGTAGCATCCAGCCATACAACCAGCTGTTACGAGTATACCTGCCCGCCCGCCAATTGCGCACAACCTTTGCTGTTTCAGAAGGATCGACGTACTGCAGGTCTCCGTAGGCAGAATCGCACTCTGTCATTTCAAAACTGCGTACCACCTTTTCGATAACTCGATCGTGGGCGAAAAAATCGTCTGAATTCAAAATTCCAACGACATCTCCTGATGCCATAGAAATCCCTTTATTCATCGCATCATAAATGCCACCATCCGGCTCCGAAATCACCTTAGCGATCTTTCCCCCGTAAGAGTGCACAATCTCCAAAGTACCATCCTTTGATGCACCATCAATGATTATATGCTCGATGTTCTTGTAGGTCTGACAAAGCACACTTTCGATGGTATCCCGGATTGTTTCGGAACTGTTGTAGGTAGCGGTGATAATTGAAACCTTCATTGATTAGTATGTTTTCGGAATTTGGGCCGTTGATCTTCTCTTTCCGTGTTTTCTTAAGAACCCCACAAGGATCTTTCAAATTGGAAGAGGTAGATCACCAGCGCATAGATTATTCTGGTTTTCTAAACACAAATTTCTTGCCAAAATGCTTTAGATAGACCACACTTGCGCCTACAAGTGAGGAATGGGGGGGTGTACCGGTGTAGTTTTAATGGTTCGACAATTCTTCGAAATCCAAAAGAGTAATGACCGATAGAAAGTAAGGGGGAATAATCTCGAACGGCGCAATAAAGGCCACTCTAGAAAGGAAGTTTTAGGGCTCTTGGTTTAAACTACAAAGGGTTTATCGCATATTATTTGTAGATCAATTTCCCGAGCTACCTTGAATCGGTTTTTGTCTTTACAATATATCAAATAAGTCTTTGCCTTTGTTGCACTTATTGTAAAACAAGTTTGTCGGAAAACTGGCAGAAGGAGGAGGTAAGCCTTCTTTACAAGTAGAGCGTAGATTCAAATAGTATGATTCTTCTACAAAATTAAGAAGATTTTATCCCACCGCAAGCTTTTACCAAAATTAAAGGGGGGGGTAT
>JBCDIO010000611.1:0-3276 GCA_038748815.1 Bacteroidota bacterium | reverse complement strand
GTGCTCTACCCAACCTGGCTGTGGAAAAAACTGGGTAAATTCTAATTGCTCCGTATGCCGGATACTCCCTTTCTTATCAAAAAGAATAGCGCGGCAACTCGTTGTTCCTTGGTCTAATGCTAGAATGAATGGTTCCATACATATACGAATTATAGCCCCTGAATGAGGAAGGTATTCAAGTTTAGGGGAGTAGGTTCTTCTCCTTCAATAATTTGGTACGCACTCGCATTCGGTTGGCTTAGAATGGTCCTTTGTTGATTCGGGTGCGGCCAGTCAATCACAATCTCCTGCAACGATCCCTTGCCAATGCCAATAGTCTGGCGCAAGCTCGACGATCCAAAGGATCCACCGGTACTAACGGTTTTGTAAAAGTGCCGCTCGGAGCCATCGACCTCCTTAGCAGTTACGTGTATTCGAGCTCCTACGGCACTGCGATTAGCCGACTTACCGACGAGTTCTAAGGTTACTTGATTATTGTTTTGCCCTGGATTGGCAAACAAAACGTTTTCTGCAAAATCCCCTTCAAAGGCACCTCCCATTACGCAGTAAATATCTTGGTCCCCGTCGTTATTGACATCGCCGAAAGCAATACCGTGCCCCTTTTGAATATGCCCAAAACCATCCATGGTAATTTCGGTAAAGGACTTTCCAGATTCGTTGAGAAACATTCGGTTGGGTACAACTGATCGGAAATCGGGGGCACCAGTCCCAATGTAGAAATCCAAAAATCCATCGTTATCGAGATCCCCATAATTGGCTCCCATCCCAAAGAATACCTTATCGAGTCCCGCTTGATCACTGATTTCAACAAAGGTACCATCCCCCCGATTTTGGTACAGGCGGGGCCGCTCCGCTTTTAACTCACCAGTACTGTATTCTAGACTTGCCACTGTGGCAACCTGACTAGACAAAGCTGCGTCATAACCAGAAACGAAAATGTCTTGGAAGCCATCGTTATTCCAGTCCCAGAACCAACAAGGAAAACTTTGCAGTGGCTCTGTTACCCCGGCTTGTGAGGCGATCTCCTCAAATTTCCAATCTTCTAAACTACTGCCTCCCCGGTTGACCCAAAGCTGATTATTCCCACCTAGTACCGAGATATATAAGTCAGGGAGTTGATCATTATTAATATCTCCCCAAGCTACTCCTTTGACGAAGGTGCGAATATCTAATCCATACTTCCCAGCGAGATTTTTAAAGGTACCATCTCCCTGGTTTACATATAATTCACAGGGTGCATCGAGAAGTGGTTTTTGCGTCGATTCATTTCCAATAAATAGGTCAAGCCAACCATCACCGTTAAAATCCGCCCAGGCAGCCGTTTGGGTGGGATATTTTGAGAATATGCCGGCTTCTTGAGTAACATCGGTAAAGTGTCCATTGCCGTCATTCTTCAATAAGGAGTTGGGATGGAAGCCACCTTTACCAAGCCAACCTCCTCGCAGAATAAAGATATCTAGGTGCCCATCATTGTTATAATCAGCGTGTAGACAGTTTAAACCAGAAACGATTCCATTTAGCCCAGCCTCGGCCGTTGCATTCGTGAAATTACCATCCCCTTGGTTTAGGTATAGTTGCACCGGATCCGTCAAGCCGTAGGAAGTCATAAATAGATCCTGCCAACCGTCGCCGTTAAAATCGTCAAAACAAACCCCTCCACTGAGCCCCCTGAAATTAACGCCTGCGTCTTTTGCAATATTCGCAAAAGCTTGTACTTTCTCATCTTTCTGGAAAGTCGATGGCGGAATCAGGTAGTTAGTCGGAACACCCTCTGGATATTCGCCAAGGGTCATATACGCTAGGTTCATCAACCACTGTGATTGATAATCGTTGGGGAAGGCTGCTAAAATAGTTTGGTAGACTTCAATGGCTTTTTTAGAACCAGCGGTCATCTTGTGCTGAGCTGCGTTACTTAGTGGAAGAATGCAGGCCTCGGCGGGGCCGCTGCCTACGCAATTATCTCGTTCTCCAAGGCGTAAGTAGGCCACCGCTAGTAGCTCGTATAGACCCTTAGTTTGTGGAGTTAAGCCCATATTAAGGGATTGCAATTGCTGTATTAGGCTTTCGATCGCCAGAATCGCTTCCTCGAGCTGTCCAGCGTTTAATAACTCCTGGCAGAGGGCAAACTGTAGGCTAATCTTTTGGTTTACATCCGAGGCTTGAGCGACTTGTTGTTGTAATAATGCCGCCCGGGCACTATTGAGATGGTAACAGTCTTGCGGATTGGCATTCTTCGCAATATCGTCTAGCATTCGAACCATTTCACTCGTTCCAGTGGGTTCCGTTGGAGGCGATTTTTGATCTGGTGAATCAGCCTCATTACAAGCTGCTAACAGGAGCAAGAAAGGGAGAATATAAAGCGCGCGCATACCTTCTATTTTTTGATCTCCCAGCAAAAAAGTCGGGAGCAACCAAATATAGAAAAATCTTTCTGCCAGTTTAGATGTTAGACTTTTTGTGTTTCTTTAAATCCACCAATGGATTAGCGATAATCCAATGACAACAAGCTCTAGGCTCTTTTATCAAAACAAGAACCAATGGTCGATACCTTGACGATCTTAGAATTTCCCTTTGCTAAAGTACCGCAGTTTTCCGGTCGAGACATCGCTTATACCACGGGTGATGAACGGTTAACTCCCTTCTTTAAATACCCTGTTCAATTAGAATCCTTCGGTCAAGTGATGGAGGATAAGGGCAAAGAAAATATAGACCGGTCCCTATTGGTGGAAGCCCTGCAAAAACAATATCAGCATCTTCCAGATACGCAACTTGCCCTGAGTCAAATTGTGGCACTGCGTGAGCATAATACCTTTACGGTAGTTACGGCACACCAACCGAGCCTGTTTACCGGGCCACTGTACTTTATATATAAGATTGCTTCCGCCATCAACTTAAGTAGGTCACTAAATGCTCATTATCCCCACCATCAGGTAGTTCCCGTATTTGTTATGGGTGGAGAGGATCACGATTTCGAAGAGATAAATCATCTCCATCTCTTTGGTAAAACCCTTACTTGGGAGAATGAAGAAAGCGGAGCCACTGGCCGAATGAGTACTAAAACACTCCAACCGGTGTTGGATTCGCTATCCGAAATTCTCGGAACTAGCCCCCAGGCCAACGAACTTTGCTCCATTCTCCAAGATGTTTGTGACCACTACCCTACCTATGGTCAAGCTATGCAGGCTTTAGTACATCAGTTGTTTGGGCAAGAAGGTTTGGTAGTTTTGAATATGGACGAACCTAGCCTAAAACGCGCTTTTATTCCTCATTTGCGTC
>JBCDIO010000610.1:0-3287 GCA_038748815.1 Bacteroidota bacterium | reverse complement strand
CTCAAATTCGTTCTTTTCCCACCAGATCTCTAGGGTATTCAGCTCCAGGATTTCCATCTGATCGTGCATTTCCTTGTAATACAGGCTGACTTCAATGGGGCTTTGGACTTGAGCCCGCTGGAAACAATCTACAAACCAAGTTTTGATGCATTCGGAGACCATTTCACCCAGTTGGGTAAAGGCAAAGTCCTCAAACGGATTTTCGTCATCGTAGTCCAGGTTCCAAAGCTCTTCCATTTCGTAGCGATTGATGGTCCCCACTAAATCGATGTTTCGCTCAAACTGTCCCGCTTGCTTCAGGACAACTTCCGGGTGTTCGTAGGTAAAGATAATTACGCCTAATTCGGCTTTACTAGCCTGCAAATTGGAGAGTAGCTGGCTCATTCGCTCTACCCCTATTTCTTTTTTGTCTTGCAAGTAGGTTCTGACCTTCGCTAATTTTTCCCAGGCTTCCTCGTGCATAATTCGTCTTTTGATGGTGCTTTTAGCAAAGATAGAAAGAAGAGATCAGGGAAGAATCCAAAGGAGAGGAGGAATCTTACACGTGTACATCCCGAGACCTCGGGATCAGGCGAGTTGAAGTACAGGCGAGCTTTTTTGCAATCTTACCTTCCTGAAAGCCAGCCAAATAACGAATCGCCACCCCCACCCTTCCCCGAATCCAATGGATTCTACCGCTCCAAAATGCCCGGAAAATCTGGATCTATTGCTTACCCTACTCTTCTACGCTGATAATTCCATCAATCCAGGCCGTTTCTTCGATATGCAGTTGCAGGGAGGTTGTACGCTCAATATCTAATAAACCATTCCGGGTTTCAATCGGGCGAAGGAAAGCCGCGGTCCGCAACTCGTTGACCTGGGCGAGCGAACCATGGCGAGGGTAATCGACGAGTCCGTAGGTAACTGTTTCAGGGTCAGCAACGGACAAACGGTACCACTCATCGATTAGGGCGAACTCAAAAGGAGACATTTCCCCTAAGTGCAGAGATTGCTCCAACAAGGGGCGAATCTGAGCATACCATTGATCCTTTTGATTGTAAGCCTGAGAAATGGAATTATGGTGGGACAGAATCGTCGACATCCAGAAATTATTCCCAATCCTTCGTTCGCCCGGATAGCCGTGCTCCGGATGGATAGCCACAAACTGAGTCATCTGCGCCTCACTATGTGGAGCAAATTTATTCTCCGCGTACTGATTTTGTTTCTGATCGGAGAATTTTAGAAAAGCGCCCAGCGCTTTCCATTGGTCTTTCTTAAACATGGCTTGTACCTCTGCACGCAGTGCTTGATCAATTTTAGTTTCATACACGGCCCTTAATTCCGGGTATTCTTGCTTTAAACGCTTCCAAGCATCGGTACCTAGTCGATCCATGATCAAAGGGTGCTTTTTGATGGAGGACAGGCTCCATCCGGACTGAATACCGATTTTGAGAAGCTCTAGACCTTGGCTGGGTTGATCCAACCAGTATGCCAATTGGCAAGCAACCTGAATACTTTGTAACCTAAATTTCTAAACATTTTGACGGGTTCTTTTTGCCCATCTCATCGTTGCGTACTCGCCTTCGTAGCTGTGGCTACGATGCTCCGCCGCGCCTTGATCTGAACAAAAATTTCCTCGGTCAAAATATTCATTTACTTAGGTCACAAAGTATTGAATATCACGCAGAAAGATGAAGTCGTATTCTGCCAAAAGCAGCTCATAAAGAGCTAAAGCTTCCGCATACTGCTCCATCACGATCTCTTGCTCTGCCGCAATAACTCGTTCGTGATATAGTCGATAATCTTGTCCAGAAAGAGCAAGAGCGAAAAAAAGAAAGAAGAGCGATAGCCGGGGTTTCATAGGCATTCCTTTGCTAGGGGTTGAGATCCATATTGAGTCGTTTAATGGAGCCCCGAGCAATGGTTACGGTTGGTACGTTCTGCCAATAATCAGTTTTTTATTGACGTTTTCGGTATTCGTCCCAGGCGCGGGTCCCTCCATACACCACTGTGCCTAGAGGCAGCAAATCAAAGAAGGCCATTTCTTCGGTCGGATATACCAAATTCCAGGTCTGTCCCTGATCCGCCGATCGATGGATACCATAGTTATTACTAATCAGCTGAACGGATCCGACCTGAACAATTTCGTAGACGTAAGAGTCCTCCCGAGGCTGATAATCCACCATTGACCAGCTTTGCCCCCAATCATCCGAATAGATCACATCTCCGTTTAATAGTAATTCCACCATACGATCTCTTATCGGGTGCGTGTAATGTACAGCCCCAGCCTGATGGATCCAGTCCCAGCTCATCCCCTGATCCTTTGATATCAAAGTGCCTTGACTGCTACCAGCTACCATTTTCCCAGATCGCTGGTAAATACTCAAGATCTGGCTTAGCACCGAGCTTAACACCCAATGCTCTGAGGCTGGGGCTAGGCGGAAAATTCCCGAATCCGTTCCCACAAAAAGATGCTCACTCCCCTGAAAGATAGCTTGCACATGGAGGTCCGGCAAATCATAATTCAAAGCCTCCCAGCTTTTCCCGAAATCATCGGATCGGAAAATTCCAGCCCGGTAAACCCCCACATAAATTCGTTCTCCCACCACATGCAGAGCATTGATCTTTTCATAGGGAAGGCCTTCCCCAATGGATACCCATTGACTTTGATCTTCATTACTCAAGAAAAGACCCCGATTATCTGAAGCCAGGAGGATTTTCGCTCCAATCGGTTCCAAAAAGGAAGCCTGCACATCGGTGGGAAGGTCTCCGGATGCTGATTCCCAGGTTTGTCCAAAATCCTTGGAGCGCATGACGGGAGCTCGGTTGGAAGCAACAGTCAGCGTCGACTCCACACGGACTACTGCTTGCTCAGGACGACTAAAATCCACACAATTAAAAAATAATAGCATCGCTAAAAGCCAACCAAAAGAAGGAAGAAATAGGCGCATAGGTAATTAACTTAATCCAACTCGGTCGTAAAAGCCTTCAAGGCGACCTGCTAACCCGGAAGTTAAATATGAGAATTTGTTCCCTTAGATGAGCATCGTCAGTAAGGATTCGTTGCTTATAATGATAGCGGTGCTCTATACCCGAAGCGAAGTGATTTGGGAAAGCTAACGCGAAGTTCATGTGCTTGTCAACAAGGCATGAATGAACGTTTCCCCAGGACAAACCGCCGTGTAGTTTGAGTAAGCGAAGCGGATGGGCTGGGCCAGACGGCCATATTTTTGCAACGCTGTAGACAAAGACAAGTACTGGGGCGAGTGAGAACGACTCAAACTATTTCGTTTTGGGTATATCGGTGG
>JBCDIO010000609.1:0-3288 GCA_038748815.1 Bacteroidota bacterium | reverse complement strand
GCCCAGGGCCGTAAGGACTATGAACGCCTGTACTACGGATTTGCCGAGGCTTACTTCTATCGGGGGGATTTTGCCGCTGCGCTAAAAAATGCTAAACGAGGGCTAGCTATTCCATCCGTTAGTGAGCGGAAAAGACGCCAATTTCTGACCCTCCAGATGCGAATCCTCGGCGAACAGAAAAGGTACAGCCAGGCATTGGGAATCATTGAAATGCTGGAACAAGAGGAGGACTTTGCGGAAAGTCTCGAAAATTGGTCAGAAGCCAATTGGGTTCGTGGTCACTTGGCTTTAGCAAGGGGACAACAGCAAGTGGCCTTTGATCTTTGGGATCAAGCGATCGCTCGTTTGGATCAGGAAGAACCTGGAGAACGGTTCAATGCGAAATATAAATTGCGAGTAGCCGAAATTTATTTGGACAACCAGCAACCGGAGAAAGCGATAGAAATTAGCCAAAGTAGTCTAGCTGATTTACTTCCTGACTATAAACCAGAGTCTTCCTTTATTCTGCCTCAAGAAGACCAACTTTACACGGAATCCTGGCTTATTGATGCTTTTCGATTGATTGGAAAAGCCCATTTAGACAAATACCAAAATAGTGGGAACCAGCTGCATTTAGAAGCTGCTGCGCAAAGCTATGAGCTATTCTGGAGCTCGGTACAAAAGCTCCGAAACTTCTATCTCACCGATGGCGCTAAGGAATATCTAGGAACCTGGATTTACGACTGGATCGAGGAGGCGATATTAGCTAATAGTCTACTCTATGAAGAAAGCAGTCAACTCTCCAGTTTAAACCAAATTTTCAATTTAATGCAAGGTAGCCGGGCCGTTACCCTAGCCGACGCCTACCACCGTAATCAAGCCTTCGAGCAACTGGGAGTAACACCGGAGTTATTAACGAAAGAACGGCTTTACCGCCGCTCCCTACTCTTGGCTGAAGATGAATTATTGCTAGCTACCGGAACCGAGGAAAAAGCGGAAATCCAACAAGAAATTAGCGACTACCGGAGCCGTTACGATCTATGGCTGAGTCTCCTGGAAACCTTCCCGGCTTTGGATCGCTTCTTAGACAATCAGTCTTCGATTGAATTAACGAATTACCAAGATCGATTAGCCTCTAATGAAGCTTCTATGTTCTATTACTGGGGAGAAAAACAAGTACTCCTGCTAGTCGTTACCAGTGATCAAACTCGCTTCTATAATCTGGGTAAAACCAGTGAGATAGAGCCCCTGCTGAGCGATTGGATGTCCTACCTTGCCATGCCCCAAATGTTAGCCAATGACTTAGAGAGCTGGCAAGCAATGGGGAATCAAATCCGGGGAATGCTCTTTCCAGAAAACCTAGGGGAGAGGACACAATGGAATATCTTTCCGGATGGCCTCTTGTACGGGCTGCCTTTTGAGGCCCTTCGGCAAGGGGGGCAGTATTTGATTGAAGAACGGGAGATTCGAATGCGGGAAGTCTTGGTTCGCCCCGAACAGGTCTGGGGAGATACCGTGCAGCAATACCTTGGCTTTGCTCCACTCTTTCAGGAAGGTCAGCGGGGGCTATTGCCTCTTTCTTCTAGTATAGATGAAATGCAAGCCCTGGAAGGTCGTTTCCGGTCTAGCCTGGCTTTTCTGGCCGAAACGGCCACCCGGGCTCAGTTAAAGAAATGGAGTCCCCAAGCGCGTTTGTTACACCTGTCCACCCATGCCCAAGCCAATGCTGCTTTGGGACAACCGGGCATCGAGCTCTTTGACGCGCCCCTATCTCTTGCCGCCATCTATGGCCTTCGTCTCAATAAACCCTTAGTATTCTTAAGTGCTTGTGAAAGTAGTCTGGGAAATTACCAAAAAGGGGAGGGAGTAATGAGCCTAACTCGTGGATTTAACTATGCGGGAGCTGGAGCAGTCATTGCCACCCTATGGTCGGTGAACGAGCGCAGTACAGCGGAGTTAGTAGAGCAGTTTTACCGAAATCTGGGTAAAAAAGCGGCCAGTGCAGAGGCTCTACGTGAAGCTAAGTTGGCTTACTTAGCAGATGGCGATATCCCCGAATACTTGAAGACACCCTATTACTGGGCGGGTATCGTGCACTGGGGAGAACCCATGCAGGTAAGTCCCCAAAAAAGCTGGAACCTGGGGGCTTGGCCCTGGGTGGGACTTGCCCTTAGCTTAGCTTGGTGCGCCTGGGTTTTCTTTGGCCGCAAACCAGAGGTCTGATTGTTCAGACGGGGTCCCATTGTAGTTAACGGTAATTTCGGAGCCCGCTTTGATTTTCTCGAGGGCGTAGAAGCTGAGTGTTTTACCCGGGAAATCTGGGTTGTACTCCGCGTTGGGTTGGTAGCTATGGTTGTAGATCGAGCCAAAGCCAAGGATGATCGCACACTGCTCGTCGGCATCTCCCCAGATGAAATAATAGTCGTGTAACTTGGTTTGATCGAGGTGAGAACGATCTGTCTCGGGCAGCACAATGACTGGACAAATCTCTACTATAGAGCCTTTTTTGATTTCTTCGGTTGTGAAAACCCCTCGCCCTCCTAATGAGCTAGGTGCCACAAATAAGGAAGATATACTCTGCATAGAAGTGTTGTTGGTTAATACGTATCACTCCCTAAGATACCGAAAATCTATGTTGCTGACAAGCTGGTACAAATACGGATATGGTCTGTTTTGGGGGCAGCGGTCGAAACCTCTTACCTGCGTATGCAAATACTTCATCATTCACCATCACCAAACTCAAATAAAAAGGAACGCTCGTTAGAGGACGGTAGACGCTGGCACTTGATTAGAAGATGTCTTCATCATAATCATCTCTACCAAGATGAAAAACTGGAATTCCATATAATGCATTACACTTAATCATCTTTTCAAGTAGAGTCTCCTTGTAAATTCTTTTCTTAGGGTTTCTTCTAATTCTCCGTGAAGACTTTTTTAATGCTTTGGTTAAAACTCTTGCTTTATCTTCTTGATGAAAAACAAATGATAACCCCGATGTCATATTTATATCCAGTATAGGGATTAATCTAGTATACATTAAAGATCCAATGGCCGCTGTATTTGAAAATCCAATATCCTTTAAGACGAATTCCTTACTAGAAACTAGATCATTTAAAAAAAGCGCGGAGTCACTTTTATTTATTTTTGTTATCTCAAAGATTGAGTTATAACTATTCCGCATTCCTTCTAGTATCATTTCTTCTTGCGATGAAAAAGAGTGATCATTTGGGTCAATTTGATCAATTAAACTGCCTGAGCTACCGATTTTTTCATATAGAACAAAATCCATTAAATAGTTTGTTTCTTCTT
>JBCDIO010000608.1:0-3312 GCA_038748815.1 Bacteroidota bacterium | reverse complement strand
CCTGGAAACCCCCACGCTTGAACCACTTTTGGCCGGTTTGACAAATACGGGAAGGCCTAGTGTATTGATCACCTTTTGCGGATTAATGTACTGCTTGCGCGTGAAGTTAAAGGAACGAGCTACCCGAATTCCGATCGCCTGAGCAAATAGATTAAACAGGTACTTATTAAAGGTCAGGGCCGAGACCTCCATACTGCAGGAAGTGTACGGTATGCCTAGCAGATCGAAGTAGCCCAGAATGACCCCATCTTCTCCCGGGGTTCCGTGGATCGCATTGAATAGGCCATCAAAATGGACCTTGCCGGAGGGCAGCAACAAGGAAAAATCGGACCGGTCTATTTCGTAGCGATTTTTTTGCGCATCCAAATAATACCAGCCTGTCGTCTCAATGTAGATCAGGTAGGTATCGTAGGGGCTATTTTCCAGGTTTTGCTGGACCATTTGGGCCGTTTGTACCGAGATTTCGTATTCGCCTGAATAACCGCCGCAAAGGATGGCAATCTTTTTCATAAGGGTGTCTTTTGATGATCCGCAGGAGTTGGGGAACTCCCCCATGCATTACTGCCCGCAAAATACGTATTTTGGACCGAGCGCTTGTTTGCAGATACATCTTTGAGCTGGAAAAGGCCCTTTTTTTGCGGATACTTTGTTGACCTCAAGCATTTATAATACGTATACTACGCCAGCTATACTCGAAACGAAGTGGTTTGTTTTGCGGAAACGTTCGTTTATCAAAAAATGAGTTCTTTTCGTTTATAAACTTGACCTCCAAATAAGCACTGACTATAAACAGCAAATACCCGTGATCAAATTGCCTGCCAAAGAAGAAATTATCCAAAATCTTTCGAACTACTACTGCCCATTATCGCAAGAAACGATGCAGGAGTTCGCCGCACGTAGTTCGGTGCACCAATACGCTAAGGGAGAAATGATGGTTCACGAAGGCCAATTTGCCCACGATCTGTACTACGTCGTGGAGGGCAGTGTTCGGGTTTACTATTTAAAGGATGGACGCGATACCACCGATTGGTTTGCCTTTGAGAATGAGTTCGTAAGTGCGTTGGTCAGTTTCTTTGGAACCGAAGCCAGCCCCCACTATATGGAAGCGGTAGAAGATACGGTAGTGCTGCGGATTCATCGAGAACAGGTCTATGGGATGATGGACGCGTTTCGAGATGTGGAACGTTTGAGTAATGTTGTGTTGACCAAAACACTGTTACAACTACAGCACCGAGTCGTCTCGATCCAGTTTGAGACCGCTCAGCAGCGATACAAAAATTTATTAGCCGTCCGACCGGATATAACCCAACGAGTCCCCTTAACCCATATTGCTTCTTACCTGGGCATTACCCTGGAAACCCTAAGCCGGGTGCGTAGCTTGAAGACTAAAGGGTAGCAGGTACTTCATTTCGCTTCGAAAATGAATATTTTTGGTCGGCTCTACCGAGTCCATGCTACTGTTTCCTTTTGGCATAACTATAAACACAACTATAATAGGAGACCTCTAAACTGAACACCATGCGAATCAGACTACTACTTTTACTGGGAAGTATTTTTTTATTCTCAGCCTGTGAAGATAACTCTTTCGACAATGCCCGGGCAGACTATTCCTTGAGTCGGGCTAAGATCTACCAAGGAGATAGTATTCAATTTTCCGACCAGTCTACCAATGAACCCTCCGCCTGGAGTTGGGTCTTTGAAGGTGGAAGTCCTGAAACCTCTTCTAAAGAAAACCCGCTGGTTATTTACGATACGCCGGGCGAATACGATGTCTTTTTGACCGCAATAAACGGTGAATCAGAAGTTAATGCCGAGCGGTTTGATCAGATTAAAGTACTCGATAATTCGATCCCACCCTACGCTGGATCCGTTTGGCTAGAGCGAACCATTGTAACGGATGAAGATCCGACCACCTTTGCATCGGTCGACTATATCACGCAGGAGATTCGGCCTTTACACGATCGGGAAGACGGAGTGATGGAGGTAGAAACCTTCGTTTACGAAGCCACGTACGAGGGTGGCCAAACGGTAGAAATTCTAGTTCATCCAGAATTTGGAAAAGAGTTGGCAGATACTTTTGCCATGGACTACGCTTGGTATCTAGGGCAATTGCCTTCCTTCCTAATTGTAGGCGTCAAAGACATGCACGTCAGTGAAAGCATGGCAACCTTTGCGGCCACCTACGAAGGGTCTATTCTAGTACCCGCCACCACTGGAATCAACCTCATTGAGAACGGCTTTATTCAGGAAGTATTAATCCATGAAGCGGGGCATACTACCTTGAATCACTTGGATGAAGATCCAGGCTATCTAGCTGCAGCGGCAATGGATCCGACCTTCATTTCTACCTATGCAGAGAACAATGCGATTCGAGAAGATGTAGCGGAAACCATTCTAACTTACCTGGCTTTGCGGTATAAATCAGACCGGCTTTCAGAAACGATGGCCTATACCATTAATGCCCTTAATGCCAATCGCAATGCGTTTTTCGATACTCAAAACTTTGCCATGTATCCCTGGGAATAGCCCAGAAAGACGAATTTGATATAGATCAAATGAAATACCCGGAGCGGCGAATAGCTTTGTAAAAAAACACATGAAAGCTCTTCACCGTCTTACGGGTATTCTTGTTTCTGTGTTTGTGGTGATGCACCTCACGAACCACGTAATGGCTTGGTGGGGTATAGAGACCCACCTTGCTACGATGAAACAACTGCGGCGTTTTTATCGGCACCCCCTTGTCGAGATTCCGTTGGTGGCGGCCTTCCTTTTTCAGGCTTATTCGGGCATTCGCCTCTTGTGGACCTTACGGGGTGTCCCGCAGAAAAGCACCTACCAATGGATACAGTGTTATTCCGGTATTTTGCTCGGAGCATTCATTTTGATCCACCTATCGGCGACGTTCTTTTTCCGGTGGGTATTTGCACTGGATACCAATTTTTACTTTGCCTCCCGGGTGGTTTTACAGTCCCCCGATCGCTTCTTTTTCATTCCCTACTACTTGGCGGGTATTCTCTCCTTTGGGGTGCATGTGGCAAGTGTTCATCGACAGAAGATGTCCGAGCTGGGAGCCACCACCTTGGTCAATGCCCAATTTTACGGAATCTCCTTACTATTCCTCTTGATCGCTTTACAGATTTTATTTGTGTTTACGGGTGGACGTTATCCCATTGAAATTCCAGAAATCTATAATGTTTTTTAACCATGCAGGACAAAAATATCTATTGGCTTATCGCCGGGGTCTGGCAGTTGGGCGTTGCCTTGCTGCACCTCTGGGGTGGACAGTTGACCCTAGTCGATCCGCTATTGGCT
>JBCDIO010000607.1:0-3319 GCA_038748815.1 Bacteroidota bacterium | reverse complement strand
TACAATTGCTACTTCGCTTTTATCCTTTCCAAGCAGGTAGTATTACCGTTGATGGGACAGAGATCAGCGAGTTCGATATTGCGGATTATCGCTCCCAAATTGGGATCGTCCCCCAGGAAGTACTTCTCTTTGGTGGGACCATTCGAGAAAATATTCAGTACGGTAAGCCGGGAGCTAATGATGACGAGATTCGAGCGGCCGCCCAACAAGCCAATGCCTGGGAATTTATAACTCAGTTTCCCGACGGTTTGGATACGGTGGTAGGTGAGCGGGGAGTCAAATTGTCCGGAGGGCAACGGCAACGCATTGCTATTGCTCGGGCCATTCTGAAAGACCCAGCGATTTTATTGTTGGATGAGGCGACCTCCTCCTTGGACGCAGAATCTGAGAAAGTCGTACAGGATGCCCTGAATAAACTCATGGCTGGACGTACCTCCATTATTATTGCGCATCGCTTGTCTACCATTCGGGAGGTCGACTGCATTTACGTAATTGACGAAGGACGCATTGTGGAGAAAGGTACCCACGATCAACTTTCGGAGCTAGACGATGGAATTTACCAGCAATTGGCTAAATTACAGTTCAATGTAGCTAATTGATCCTACCACCATTATATGGTTTACACTGGTCAAAATCGCGAGCAATACTCTTGGCGAGAGTACCTACTCTACGGTGGGATAACGGTGGGGTTTCTCGCCCTTATCGTGGTTTATGTATTTGAGTTTTCCTTCATGAACCGGACCCTACATTTCAGATCTCTAGCACTGTGGTCCTTGTGCATAGGAACGGCTATTGGAGGCACCCTCGGTTGGTGGCTTGGACGGGACAAAGCAGATTGGGTCGAACGCCTGCAGATCTTCGTTTTCTTTGTAGTGCTCTTACCGTTATTTAGCCCTCTCTTTGCCAGTTTATCTAATCGATTATTATCCTTCGCCGATGTACGAACGGTACGTTGTGAAGTCGTTGAATGCAACGTTTTTATGGCGGACCGGTTTGGTCGGTTAGAAGGGGAAGAACCAAGAGTAGACGGTTTTTATTTATTTTTCCGAAAAGAGGGAGCACTACATCGCGTTGAATTACCCGCCCACTGGAATCCGGGAGTAGAGGTAATCCCTGGTTCACCATTGAATTTGCGTTTTAAGCCAGGACTCTGGGGAAAGGAAATTCTACTACTCAACAACGCTTCAAATTAGTCCATGCAAATACAACATAATACCTCGCTATTGGGCTTAAATACGATGGCAGTGGACGTACGATCGGCAGCCTTTGCCTCTTTCCAATCGGTCCACGAACTCAAAGCACTTCTAAAGCCTTACTACCAACCACTATTCATTCTGGGAGGGGGGAGTAATGTTCTTTTTACCCGTGATTTTCCAGGACTGGTTCTGCGCAATGAAATGATGGGGCGGGAAGTGATCCAGGAAACAGACGACTATTTTTTGGTGCAAGCCGGTGCCGGGGAGCCTTGGCATCCATTTGTATTGTGGTCTCTGGAGCAAAATGCGTACGGTTTAGAAAATCTATCGCTCATACCCGGAAGTGTAGGAGCTGCCCCCATCCAAAATATTGGAGCCTATGGCGTTGAGTTGAAAGATGTTTTCCACGAGCTTCAGGCTTTACATATTGCCAGCCAAGAGATTCGAACTTTTAGCAAAGAAGAATGCGCTTTCGGCTACCGCGATAGCGTCTTTAAGAATGCGCTCAAAGGAGCTTACGTCATTCTGGGAGTCACCTTCCGATTACAAAAAAGCCAATCTCCGAATACCTCTTACGGAATGATTCAGAAAACGCTAGCGGCTTGGGGGATCAACGAACCAAGCCCCGAGGACGTAAGCCGCGCGGTGATTCACATTCGCTCCAGTAAGTTACCCGACCCCGCTGAGCTACCCAATACGGGGTCTTTCTTCAAGAATCCGGTGATCGATGAAGAAGAGTTTAAACGCTTGAAATGCCGAACCTCGGAAATCGTTTTCTACGAAATGCCAAACAATCAATTTAAAATCCCGGCCGGTTGGTTGATCGAACAGACTGGCTGGAAAGGAAAACGGGATGGTGCAGTCGGGACCTACGAAAAACAGGCCTTAGTCCTAGTCAATCACGGTGGAGCTACCGGACCAGAGGTTTGGGCCTTTGCGCAGCAAGTGCAGCAGGCGGTCGAAGAACGATTCGGTATCCGACTAGAGCCCGAAGTGAATATTGTTGGCTGAGCCTTAGACCTACAAGGGCCATCCCAAAATCGAAAAAACGCAGTGCCTATAAAAATACCCTTGAGGTAAGAAAAAGAATCTTTTTTGCGCAAAAAAGCCCCTGGAATCGGCCGATTCCAGGGGCTTTTTCATATTCCTTATTCTGATTTAAGGTAAGGAATGGACGATCTTTTACTCATTAATTGCCTTCGATGCCCGGATCTTCCGTTGGCTTCTCGTAAGGCGTTTCTTTTTTGGAAAGAATACGGGTGTAACGCTTGGGGTTTAAGCGGAAATCTTGGAGCAACAACTCAAGATTCTGTACGGTTACATTTAGGTTGTCGTATAATTCGCGCTCGTTGACCAAAAGGCCCAAGGTATTATCCGAGGTGTTCACTTTACCTAGAATCAAGTTCAAATCCGCTACGGCTTTGTTCACCCCTTCTAAGGTGCCTTGGAACTGCTCGATGGTGAGATTCGCTTCCGCAATCGTCTCATTGAGGTTCGAATTGGCAATTTGGGAGGTCAGCGTATCCGCATTGGCCAGAATATTATTGATTCGACCATTCTGCTCGTTGATGTTTCTGATGATTGCCGCCATATCAGTGAGAGACGACTCAATCGCCCCCGATGAATTGGCCAAGGTTCGGTCCAAACGAGTGGTCGTAGATCGTAGATTCGAAATGATAACCTGAATATCTTCCAGGCTTTGCGATACTTCCCCTCCTTCGGCACCACCCGCCGAAGCCGTTAAAGAATCGACGAGATCTTGTACCCCATTTTTCACAATCTCCAGATAATTCGACACTTCTTCTTCGGGCACCATAGAGCTTAGCATTCCCTGGGTTCTACCAATTAGGAAGTCTCCGCTTTCATGGCAGTTATCCCCATTGCAGGTTCCTGAGTATTTTATAATGACGGCTTTCCCACCCATTACACTCGTGGTGTTGATTTCGGCTACCGTTCCTTTGGGTAGCTTTACGCCATTCTTAACATCCATCTCCACGATAAGCTTATCGATATTCTCCGGGTTCTGATACACATCAATCACCGTTCCGATCTGATAGCCATTCAATAGAACGGGGTTCGATGGAAGCAAAAGATCTACGTAATCGTATTCTGCAAAAAAGATC
>JBCDIO010000606.1:0-3325 GCA_038748815.1 Bacteroidota bacterium | reverse complement strand
TTGATTTACATGAGTTTAGCTCGCCTGCTACCTAACTCGCCTGCTGACTGCAGTCAGCAGGCGAGTTAGGTAGCAGGCGAGCTAAACTCATGTAAATCAAATCTTTATCTGATTTCCTAATCTCTATTGTCAAGCGGAGTTCCGTCTGAGATCGATAAGTCAGGATCCTGATTCCCGATTTGAAGTTCCCGCAAGCGTCTCTTTCTTACAACAGCATGAGCCAGAGGTACCCTTTTTAATCGAAAGGGCATTCCATCCAAAGAGCCTTCCTAGGAAGACTATCTAAGAGAAACTTTCCAATGTCCAGGCTTTCTTGCATTTTTGCGCTGCAAAATAGGATGTATGCGTACTTACGAAGAAACCCTCAACTACTTGTATACTCAATTACCCATGTTTCAACGAGTAGGCCCCGTCGCCTTTAAGAAGGATCTGGGGAATATTGTCGCTCTTTTAAATTATTTGGGACATCCTGAGCAGCAGTTTCCGAGTATCCATATTGCCGGTACAAATGGTAAGGGCTCCGTTACTCATCTAGTAGCTGCGGGATTGAAAGCAACGGGTAAAAAAGTAGGTATCTACACTTCTCCCCATTATGTAGACTTTCGGGAGCGCATTAAGATCGGGGCAGAATGTATTAGGCCGGAATCCGTAGTCGCTTTTGTAGAGCGAATTCAAGAGGCCATGGCTGAGATTAAGCCATCCTTTTTTGAGATTACGGTAGCCATGGCTTTCCAGTATTTTGCGGACCAGAAAGTAGATATAGCCGTAATTGAGACCGGCTTGGGAGGACGTTTAGATTCTACAAATGTTCTACGCCCCGAACTGTGCATTATCACTAATATCGGATTAGATCACCAGCAGTTTCTCGGAGATACGCTACCCCTCATTGCCGGCGAGAAGGCCGGGATCATTAAGCCGAATACTCCCGTGGTGATCGGGCGAAAACAAGCCGAAACCTGGCCCGTTTTTACCCAAAAGGCAGCAACAGAAGGGGCACCTTTGTTCTGGTCGGGGGATTTGGTTGAAGTACAGCAATTGGAAGAAAGAACGCATGGCAGTTTATGGCGATGGAAAACGCCCGAAATGGATGGTTGGCAAGAAGTAGCCCTCGACCTTAACGGACCCTTTCTGGCGGAAAACCTTCAAACGAGCCTCGCTGCTCTATGGCAATATGCCCAATTGGAACCATTCGATGTAAGCCGAGCCCTTAGTGGTTGGCAACAAGTTCGGGAGGGTGTGCTCTACCTAGGTCGCTGGCATTGGTGGTCGAAGGAGCCGGCTATCCTTTTGGATTCTGCCCACAACGAAGATGGTTTGCGGGTTTTATTTGAACGCCTACCGAGCATACAATACAAAGAATTACATTTAGTCTTTGGAACCGTCGCTGATAAAGACCCACAGGCCGTATTTCCCTATCTGCCCCGTGCGGCCAATTACTATTTTACCCAAGCTGCCGTTCCCCGAGCCATGCCCGCTAGCCAATTAGAAGACCTAGCTGCCGAATACGGCTTTTTTGGCCAAACGGATGCTACCGTACAGGCTTCCTTCGAACGGGCTCGGACCTCCATGGGCTCTAATGATCTATTACTGGTTTGTGGTAGTATTTTTGTGGTTGCAGAAGTTTTAGCTATCGACCCTCTAGTGTCTTCCCATCCAAAATAAGGGTACTCCCCAGACCGAGTCGATATAGATATGGAACCATTTCTAGATGGAGAGAATTGATCCGACAGACGGCGGGACCAAAAATCGATTTCTTCTGATATACGCCGATTCCCATATTAACCTTCTTCAAATAAAGGTTTTGGAGATCAACTATTGACTGATCTTTCACCGCCATTCCGATGGGACTATTCACAATTCGTAGGTTTTCTGCCTGTATCCGAGCAGCTTCTCCGATGCTGAGTCCTTTTTCTTGGTTTCCATCCAGAATGAGTCGATCCAAGCGAAGATTTCCTCCGGCAATATCTAAACCATCGTTTCCATTCTGGAAAAACGAACAACTGGTTAAATAGCCGGTGCAAAAGTCGAGATCTAGACCATCGCTAGGTTGCTCCGCAAAGGAACATTCTTCCAAAGAGACTTCACAACGAAGAAGATATAAGCCGTCTTCACCACGATTGCGGCGAAAAGTACAATGCTTGAACTGTACTTCACTATCTACAATAGTAACCGCCCCAAACTGCTGGAATTGATGAACCATTGGGGCCCGCTGGTCTTCGATATGCACCTTTTCCCATTCGATAGAAGAACTACCTTCTATATAGACGCCTTGGCCCCTTTGATCTTCGGAGTATACCTTGACATTAGACCAGTTGCAAGGGCCATAAATCTCCAACAAACCTCCTTTGACAAGATTTAGGCTAAGTCCGCCTTTTAATTGTAAGGTGTAATCAGCGGGGACCACGAGTGGAGTGGAGATCGTGAACGTATCCGTACTGGTTAAACTCAATTGCTTTCCATTGATCTCTAAGGGTAGGGTACTCGGTATTTGTAACGTGGTGGCGGAAACCGAATATGACTTTGTGTTTTCTCCCGTGATCGTCGTGTAAAAGATGTAGTCTAGGCCAGGAATCCGATAGTTGAATTCGTTGCGTTCTTCGGTTGTGGCGAACATGGACTCCCGGGGAAGAACTCGTTTCCATTGACCATTACTTAACTGGACTTCCAGCGGTAAGGTATGCCAATTTTGGAATTCTAATTGACTCCCTCTTCGGTAAACTTGGAGGCTATACTTCGGATGCGGATAAAGAAGATTTTTTAGATAATTGGCCCGTTCTGACCAATCTGTCACCTCCCAAGAATAGAAAGGGTATTCTTTCTGTAGCCAATGCAATTTGGTTAAGATTTCTTCTTTGTATTGCTCAAAGAATGTCTGAAAGAACGATTCCTGAATGATTTCTTGTAATGCCGCTATATATCTTTTATGAAAATCCTCGTCGTAGAGTAAGATCTGCAAAATGGGATTAATAAACGGAATATCTTCTTGGAAGGCCATTAGTCCTAGGAAGGAATTGGAGGAAGGGGGTGCCTCTCCAAAGGAGTCGAAGCCGATCGGCTCGAACTTTCCGACAGCCGGGTCGTAGTAAAACCGCAGATTATGCCAATAAAGTCCATGGTAGGAAATGCATAAATCGCTCAGGGCTAAAAAGTAGGCCAGTTTATCTGTTTTGAATACCTCTTGGCAGCTGCTTTCTTGATGTAGAAAACGGTTCAGTTTTTCCTGAGCAGTGCTCAATAAGTCTTTACCTGCTGGCTGGGACTCCCATTTATTTTTATCAAACGGAATAATGGGTGCAGCATGTATATTCCACAAAGGATGCGGTGC
>JBCDIO010000605.1:0-3325 GCA_038748815.1 Bacteroidota bacterium | reverse complement strand
TTTCTTATTGACGGGCTTATTGCTGGACACCATGCTCAAAACCCCCAACTCCAGAATCGTAACGCTAAGCTCTTTGATTCATAGAAATGGGAAAATCAAATTTGCAGATATGCACTTCGATAAAGGCTATGACCCAATGGAAGCCTATGCCCAATCGAAGCTAGCTTGTCTGATGTTCACCTTTGAATTACAGCGGAGACTAGAGCAAGCCGGGCATCAACAAACGATTTCGGTTGCCTCGCATCCGGGGGTCGCCATGACCGAATTAGCCCGGAATATGCCAAAGTTTCAGTTCTATTTGCTGAAGTACACAGTAGCTCCGTTCATTACGCATTCTGCTAATGCTGGGGCGCAGCCAACGGTGCTAGCTGCAACCGGCACTGCGGAAGGCGGAGACTATTTTGGACCAACGGGCTTTCGGGAAATGAAGGGGAAAGCAGGGAAAGCTACCTATGCTAGCCGAGCCAAAGACAAACAAATCGGGAAAAAGCTATGGGAAGTCTCAGAAGAATTGGTAGGGCACCAGTATTTGTGATTTGAAACACTACCATATCTAAAAATGAAACCAACGTAAGATGCTGCAATTTATACTCTTCAATCTGTTGACCGGCCCACTCACCCTGTTGCTCGGTTTAATGGTTTTGCGTAAACCACCTCGTTTTAAAAACCCTGCCTATGGCTATCGAACCCAGCAGTCCAAAAAAAGCGAAGCGCATTGGGAATTTGCGCATCGGGTAGTCGGACGCTTATTGGTGGCTTTCGGGACGATCATTACGATTTTTCAGGCCCTCATCGTTGGATTTATGGGCTGGGAGAAAACCTTCCTTCTCTCCCTTTTTTCAATGCTGTTTTTCTTGATTTTAAGTGTCGTGTTGACAGAAGATCAACTCAAACGACGCTTTGCCGATTCTTAGGCTAGCATAAATCATTGGTAGAAAATTGCACGCTTTGCGTCTTCTAGCAGTCAAAAATGGCGGAGTTGATCCAGTAGAAAACGGAAATACATTGTTATTTTCATTCTAGCCAATTGACCATCCACTATGTTAACAATCACCCCCAGAACGCTCAGCAAAGCCTGTTTACTTGTTTTTTGGAGTCTCTGTGCGATACTTAGATTGCACGGGCAGGAATTGTTAGTTAATCCTTCTTTTGAAGGGAATCCCGAACCAAGTCAGACTCCTGCTGGCTGGATTGCCTGCAACGAATTTGGTACCCCGGACATCCAGCCAGGGGCTTGGAATGTCAACGAAGACCCCTCCGATGGAAATACGTATATTAGCCTCTTGGCAAGAGGTGTAGAGACCTCTCAGGGCGTCAGTACGGAGGGTATTGGTCAGTTTTTAGAAGCTGATTTACAACCTGGTAAAGGGTACTATTTTCGAATTGATGTGGCACAATCCGCTCACTTTGGCTTACAATCGGGGCCCCATGATCTAGGCTTTGATGCCCCGGTCCGTCTGCGGGTTTGGTTGGGGAACGATCCTTGCGATCCCTTGTTACTAGCCGGAGAATCGGAGCTGGTTCAGCATATTGAATGGAAGCCATACCACTTTTACTTCTCCAACGAATATAACCAACCGTTTTCCTTCCTTTTTTTAGAAGTGGTCCACGCTGATCCAGATGACCCTCGGTCGGGTAATATCATATTAGATAACGCCTCGCTCACTCCGGCAGGTGAATTGGAACGTTGTTCCTGGTACATTCCCAACGTATTCTCTCCTAATGGCGATGGGAATAATGATTTTTTTGGAGCCTTTGGTGCTTGTGAACCTTTTGATTTCCAATTATTGGTTTTTGATCGTTGGGGAAATCTCGTTTTTTCTGGTAACCATCCGGATCTACAATGGGATGGATCAAATGTTCGACGAGCCCAGGCGGAGGGTGTCTACTTTTGGCGACTATCCTACCAAGAAATGACCAATGGCTTCCCAAAACCCCGCCTTATCACCGGTAGCCTAACCCTTATTCGATAGAATGAGCATTATCAATCGTGCAGTTGACGGAGATCAGTAAAGTTGCGCCATTTGGGTCGCAACTTGCCAGTGGCTTTGAGGCCAATTACCTGGATAAATAAGAATGTTATGATCAAAGACACCCTGCGCAAATTGAAAACCGTCAACCAACCTGGTTGTGTAACTATTCTTTTAGATACCCACCGAACTTACCCAGATAACAAGCAGGATCCAATTCTGCTCAAGAACCTTCTATACGAAGTAGAAGAAAGATTACATAAAGAAGGTTTACCGGATGAACAAGTTCGGCAAACACTAGCCAACCTGGATAAGGTACAGGCAACCATTAACCACGATTATAACCTGGATGGATTAGCCATCTTCGTCAATGCTGATATGGGGATTGCGGAGCGTCTGCCCACCGGTGTAGATTCTCGCGTAGTGGTCGATGATACTTTTGCTACTCGCGATCTGATTCGCTCTATGCACCAAGTAGATTATTACTATATAATGGCTATCAGTGAGAAAGAAGCTCGCCTGTACTACGTTTATCAGGATACCCCACCGGTAGAAATCACCACGGATGGCTTCCCTTGGAAAGCAGAACGGCACGAAGCGGATGCCGCTAAAATGGCGCAAGCTAATACGGAAGACCGGTATGTACGAGAATTCTTTAATCGGGTCGATAAAGCCTGGTGGCCTGTTTACCAAAATCAGCCTGGACCACTAGTTTTGGCTACTGTGGAAGAAAATATTCCGCGTTTTACGGCGGTTTCTGACCACAAAACACTGTTGATCGGTAATCTTAAAGGTAACTGGGAACAGCCGAATCTAGCGGCTATGGCCAAAGGAGCCTGGGAAGTGGTTTGCGCTTACGAATCCAAAGCACAGGAAGAAGTACAGTCCACCTTAAGCCAGGCTGAATCTAAGCACAAATTGGTAGCGGGGATCAGTGAGATTTGGAGCCTGATCCAATCTGGTCGCGGCGATCAATTGATCGTAGAAAAGGGGTATTTTCAACCGGCTGAAATTGTAGATGGCCATGTCGTGCTCATCGATGATGCCAAAAAGCCAGGGGCTATTGATGACTTGGTAGATGAACTCATCGAACAACAATTGATGTTTAAAGGCCGGGTTCTTTTTGTGGAAGATGGAATCTTGAAAAACTACGGTCGCATCGCACTTACTTTACGCTATTAAGAACATCTCTCGACAGTAGTGTCCGGTTATAAGTCAAAGATTTCCAATTGGTTATGATTAGGGGGTGTTTGATTTCTGGTATTGATTTTCATTCACCGCTGCAGCTGGCAAATCTGCGAAGCTGCGGCTGCCCTGGGTACTTGCGCTCCAGCCTGGCAGAGTCTCGTAAATTG
>JBCDIO010000604.1:0-3327 GCA_038748815.1 Bacteroidota bacterium | reverse complement strand
GCCACGCCTTTAAACAGAGGCACTTAGGTACCAAGTTGCCGCCAAAAAAATACTCGGGGTGTAGCGCAGTCCGGTTAGCGCACCTGCTTTGGGAGCAGGGGGTCGCAGGTTCGAATCCTGCCACCCCGACTAGAACAAAAAGAGGTCATTCGCGAAAGCGAATGGCCTTTTTTATTTGGAGGAATCAGCTAGAGCTTGCTCTAAGCTGTTACCTCCAATAAAAAAACAGTCGATCGACTGCTCTTTTTGTTCTAGAACACCCCCCCTCCAGGATCGCGCCAGCAATCCTGGCATGTAAGATTCTCCGGGTCGAATTATCCCTCTCTGTCATTTCTGATGAGGTACGATCCTACCGGGTCACTCCTTGCAGATCTTTAGTGCATATTTGAAGGGGATTGCTTCCTGCCGGAACGGTGCCCCCCTCCAGGATCGCGCCAGCAATCCTGGAATAGTACGATCCGACAGGATCGATTTGTATCATTCAGCCTATTAGCAGATAAGATACGACCCTGCCGGGTCGAAGGAATTGGCGATGAATGGTGCGCACCCTAAAATTGGCCAATAGAATAGCTTAAGCCTAGAGATAAGGTGTGTTGGTAGTTTGAATACAAGTCATAATTGATGAAGACGGGATTCAGGAGGATGCACCGCAAGGAATAGGTGGTTTCAAAATGAATTCGGTCATTAATAGGAATACTTATTCCCGCCTCTACCGAAACTCCTAGTGAGGTCTTAGGTGTATCCGCATCTACAAATAGGGCTTCGGTAAAAAGTCCATTAGTTGTTTTTCCCCTTACTTCCATCAAGTATAAGCCTTCAAGTCCTCCGCCCAGATAAAGTTGTCCAAAGGACGCGACGTCGAATGATTGGCGAAGGCCCATTTTTAACCCTAAGCTATACGAGTAATTATTGTGATAGGTGAGTTCCGTGCGAATGGTTCTAAGCGCATTAGCTGCATCTACGATCGTGTCTAATGATCTGGCGTGTTGAAAGACGGAGTGGAATTGATCATAGTTAACTTGTGTAATAAAACGAAGCTTTGAAGTCCACGAAATTTGGAAACCACCGCTAAAAGAACGTCCCAATGTAGTTGATACCTTATTCAATAAGGGCGTATTCTCGGTAGGATTTAGGGTAAATCGGTTATAACCCAGAGCCAAAAAGAACCGGTTGTCATCCTTTTGGACCTTGGGCTCCTTCACCAAAACTTCATCCGATAAAGGAATACTAGAAGCCTTGAATTGGAGGCTTTCGAATGATAAAACGGCTACCGGCTGTAAGATTTGTTGCTGAGATATGGGAAATAGATCATATGTTGCCGACTCGTAGGCAATAAGGTCTTCAGTTGATCCAGTAGATACAGACTGGAGGTCTGGAGACGCTGAGCTATTCAAAGATTCGGTAGAATTATGGTTCGATCTTTTATGCAACGGCCTGGGAAGGCTAATCTTCTTTTTGGCTACCGTATAATCGGAGCCTCCTTTCCTATTGATAGGAAGAACAGAACTTTGTTGAATTTCATCGTTTCCTACTATACCTTCTAAACAGCTTGATTCCTGACGAACGGCACTGGCGGTTGGCTCGCCGGAATAAAGGCCATCGACTGATGAAGTAGACCAATTCCATACGCCAGCCACAAGGAGGAATAGGGCTAAAAGGAGCAAGGACATTCTCCAGAAATAGAAACCACCCCGGGTTTGTTTCTTTTCGGGTAACTCGATATCCATATTTTCCCAATGAAAGGTATCTGGGACCACAGGATCCTTATGGAACAATTTTCGGAGTGCTTTTTCAAATTGATTATCCTTCATCGCATTATACTCTTAGCGGGTTTACCATACTATTCTTCACCCATTTCCTGGCCCGGTTGAGGCTTACTCTAGAGGAGATGACGGAAATATCTAGCTGCTCGGCTATTTCTTCGTGGGTATAGCCCTCAATCACGTATAAGCTGAATACAAGCCAGTAGTTTTTTGGCATTTCTTGTAGCGTGATAAGTAGCTCTTTATAGTGCAATTGCTCTTCAATGTCATTATTGGCGTACAGCGCAATATCGGCCTCTTGTATATTTTCTAAGCTCTTGGTATCAATCAGGTTCCTATGTGATTTTAGATAGGTGATCGTTCTATTGACCGCAATTCTATTAAGCCAGGTTTTGAAACTAGCTTTGGTGGCATCGTAGCGCGATAATGATTTGAAAGCCTCTGTGAAAATAATCTGAATGAGGTCTTTTCTGTGATCGGGGAGAATACCGTATCGGATGCAAACCCCCAAAACATGAGGTACATAGGCATCGTAAAGCTGCTTAAAGGCCAATTGTTGGCCTTTTAAGCAGCTATCGATAAGTTTCTGATCGGTAGTTCTTTTGCTCACTTACAAAAAATCTCTTCTAGTCCTATGCTCTAAACTTTGGACTTTTAGCAGGTTGACTCGAATGTTCAATGCCATGTATCTACATTTGTTTACTCACAAAAATCACTTTCTTGTACGATTTCTGCATTAAAATCCATCGAATAGGGAATTAGGATCGGATTATTATCACTGTCAAACCCGAGTAAATTACCCGATGAATTGCCCACTACGAACATACCGTCATTCTGTTCGATATTGATGTCTGCCTCACTAAATGATACCAAAAGATTAGCTAAGCCGGTAAAATCGCCTCCTAAGGCTTGTCCACCGTACGACCAGGAACCGGTAATTGATTGGTAGTTAACAAATACGAAGTCCCCTTCTTCAAATTCCCAGGATGGAATTGGAAACTGTAAGAGTTCTACCTTATTAGAGATAAGCATAAATGCTAGTGTGTCATTTTCGCAAAATGCGGCAAAGACATCAGATTCTAGCTCTTGTCCTGCAATAGCCATTCTAAAACCTACTTCCGTAGTGCTTGTATCTGGATTTTCAATGACTTCGACTGTTTCGACGATTGTTACACTATTTTCCTTGGTGCAAGAAACGAGCAGAGCTCCAAGAATACCAAGTAAGCAAAATAGGGTCAAATTTTTTTTAAGCGGCATACTCTTATCTTTTTTAGTCAAAAGGATTGTTCAAATCCCAGATTTGCTCTCCAATTCGAAAGCTACTTTTGTACCATGATTTTTCGGGGAATGACCGTTTCTCCGCACTGAATTCTGGCATAATAAATACCCGCTTCAAGCCCAGAAAGAAGGATTGGAACGACGGTGTCTTCGTAGATCAATCCATAGTCGTCAAACAAGACTTGTCGCCCGAGGTTATCGTAGATGCTGAGCTTTAGGGAAGTACTTTCGCTTGTTTTAAGATGTAAATAAGCCAGATTTTGGGCCGGATTTGGGTGGAAAAAAG
>JBCDIO010000603.1:0-3327 GCA_038748815.1 Bacteroidota bacterium | reverse complement strand
TAGGAAGAGACTGAATTTAAGCCACCGTAGCGAGGTGTTCGGCAGGTAAGATGGTAGTCAATTTCTCCATCAGATAATCAACTTCTTCCTTGGTATTATTGTGGCAGAAAGAAAAGCGAACCGCTTTGTAATCCAGGGGGGCTTTAATGCCCTGCATCACATGCGACCCAACATCTGAGCCAGAACTACAGGCCGATCCACCGGATACACTAATGCCCGCAATATCGAGGCTCATAAGTAGAAGCTCACTCTTGGGAGAAGGAGGGAAGCTGACACTCAAAACGGTGTATAAGCTATCGTTATCTGGGTCTTCGTTGAACCGGATCCCTTGCACCCGTTCCTGTAGCTTTTCCTTCAGGTAACTACGGACCGATTTGATTTTCGCTACCCGCTCGTCCATTTCGTCAATGGCCAATTCCAAGGCCTTGGCTAAACCGATAATACCGTAAAGGTTCTCGGTCCCACCCCGCATATTACGTTCTTGGGCACCACCATCGATATACGGTTTTACGATGTTGTTATTGCTAATATAGATGAAGCCAATTCCTTTAGGGCCGTGAAATTTATGTGCGGCACCGGAAAGGAAATTGATCGGTGTCTTATTCACATCAATGGGGAAATGGCCCACCGTTTGTACGGTATCAGAATGTAAGTAGGCTCCGTATTCTTGGCAAAGTTGAGAAACCCGGCCCAGGTCCAAAAGGGTTCCAATCTCATTGTTCGCATGCATGAGACTGACAATCGTTTTCTGGTCGCCATGCTGCAATAATTGCTCTAACTGCTCATAATTTACCCGGCCGTAGGTGTCAATCTCCACCATATCGACCTGAATACCTTGCCCACCAAGGGTTTCAACGCTGTGTAGTACACAGTGGTGTTCGATGGGTGAGGAAATAATTCGCGTTACTCCAAGATCTCGTACGGCACATTTCAGGGCCATATTATTCGATTCGGTACCGCCACTGGTAAAGAAAATTTCTCCAATACTCGCCCCGATGGCGTTGGCAATGGTCTTACGGGCCCGTTCGATGGCCGCGCGAGTACGCCGCCCCTCTGTATGGGTAGAAGAAGGGTTTCCATATTCTTCGCGCAGGTAAGGAAGCATGGCCTCTAACACTTGAGGACAAAGACTAGTAGTTGCCGCATTATCGAAATATACTCGCATCGATTACTCTGTTTTTGTTTAGGCAAAGGATTATCGAACATTCGTTGGTACGTTCATATATCCATGGAACAAAATTAGCAGAAAATCTGAAAATTAGGGTAAGCCTCTACCCTAGCCGCTAATTTGAGCAAAACAAAAGGCGCCATCCAGTTAACCGGATGGCGCCTTTTGTCAACAATTTAAAGCCTTAAGCCGGTTTGTTTTTTAGAAACTCATTGATATCTGCCTTAATCTTATTCGCTAGATTTTCGGCAATGACTTCCGAACTACTCTCCGTGTAAATTCGCACGATCGGCTCCGTATTGGATTTGCGTAGGTGAATCCATCCCGACTCCAAATCGATTTTTAGCCCATCGACGGTATTCAACTCTTCGTTGCGGTAGTGATCTTTGAGCGCAGCAAATAGGTAATCTAGATCAATATCTGGACTCAAAGCCATTTTATTCTTAGAAATAGTGTATGCCGGATACGAGCGACGGATCGCCGATGCGGTCTTTCCCGACTGCGCCATGTAAGATAAGAACAAGGCCACCCCTACTAAGGCATCTCTTCCGTAGTGAAGATCCGGTAATATGACTCCGCCATTCCCTTCGCCACCGATAACCGCTTGGGTTTCCTTCATCAGGGTCACTACGTTGACCTCACCCACTGCGGAGGCGTTGTATTGCCCGCC
The DNA here is from genome assembly GCA_038748815.1 of Bacteroidota bacterium. Lineage (GTDB taxonomy): Bacteria > Bacteroidota > Bacteroidia > Chitinophagales > Saprospiraceae > JBCDIO01. The sequence goes on along the minus strand of JBCDIO010000603.1, from coordinate 1,489 downwards.
GTGTTTTTCGGTCACTTCCCGTAGTGCCCGAGTAGATGAAAGATTGGAAACGGTATTGCCTTTCTTGTGCTGGAGAATGTAGTCGGCAACGGCAACCAGGGTATATTCTTCGCCAAAGACCTCTCCATCTTCGGAAACAAAAGCCAAGCGATCCACATCTGGATCTACGGCAATCCCCAGATTCGCCCGATGGAAATTCACCGCTTGGCAAAGTTCCGTTAGGTTTTCTGGCAACGGCTCCGGATTGTGGGCAAAATGCCCCGTTACCTCTCCATTGATAACCACTACTTCACAGCCGAAGGCTTCGAGCAACGGAGGTAGTGCCAAGGCACCCGTAGAATTTACGGCGTCGACGACTACTTTGTATTTCTTTTCCTGGACCTGGTCTGCGTGTACGTAGGGCAAGGCCAGAATTTGTTCGATGTGGTACGCCAGATAGCTATGGTCTTCGCGGTAGGTGCCCAGGTGCTGGACCTCCGCAAATTCGATGCTACCATCCTCTATCTTGGCGAGTAGCGCTTCCCCATCGGCTTTGGAAATGAACTCCCCTTTATCGTTTAAGAATTTGAGGGCATTCCATTGCTTGGGATTATGGCTGGCGGTGATAATGATACCGGCTTGCGCTCCTTCTTTAGGTACGGCCATTTCCACGGTCGGTGTAGTTGACAAACCGAGATCGACCACATCAATACCAAGTCCAAGAAGGGTTTGAATAACGAGTTGATTGACTAAAGGCCCCGAAATACGGCCATCGCGACCGATCACGATTTTCGTGTTTGCTCGATTTCCTTTGATCCAGGCCCCAAAAGCGGCCGCGCACTCCACAATATCAATAGGAGTTAGGTTTTCTCCAGTGCTTCCTCCGATCGTGCCACGAATTCCGGAGATCGATTTAATTAAGGCCAAACGTCGAGTTTTTACTTAGAGCGTGTTTGGGAATAGAATTCTTGCCTGCAATCGGCAAATTTTATCCTGTATGGCGTTAACCCCGAGCACTCGGGGCGCTGATACTGTAGCATTCTAGCCAGCCCACCCGCTTCGCGGTTCATTCACTCAAACCATCTAGTGGTTTGTCCTCCGGAAACGTTTATTCATGCCTTATCCAGAACAAAATTTTATCGATTTCGACTAAGACTCAATTCCCAAACATGCTCTTACAAGTTCTGTGGGTAAGAATACCCTAATTAGTAACATTCAGAAACAGGCTTTAGGGCCCGCGAGTGGCAAAAATATAAAATAAAGAGGTACCCCGAAATAAAATGAGGCCCCAATAAATATCTTAACATCTCCCATATATTTCAATGAAATATATATTGGTCTTGTTTTGCTCCGGCGGCCTAGTTTAATGATCTAATGTGCAACGGGAATTTTCTGTTAGAACAGTCGCTTTAAGACTTGTTTTTGGAAAAAAGCACTAGGGCCTCCATTGCTCTTTTTTATACCGGTAAATTGACAAGCCGGGTATTGTAAGGTTAACGCAGATTAAACT
>JBCDIO010000602.1:0-3335 GCA_038748815.1 Bacteroidota bacterium | reverse complement strand
CAGCTTGAAACCCGGCAATTACAAAAAGTGTATCCGTCGATATTTACCAGAGGCTCAAGATCTGCATCGACGACTAGGCAAGCGTGGCTTTCGGTATAAGAATGTACCGCAGATGATTCGATTCTACAATCGGTTTTATTTAAAAAAGGGCGATTTCAAAGAGCGGAAGCAGTTAGAATAAAAAATGGAGTTGTAAACTACTATTGGTCAGTTGTTTATTAATATTTATCCGAATTCCCAATTTCTCTGTTTTTCTTACTAGGTGTTCATAGAAATTCGCCTTCTCCCGAGTCCTCGGGAGAAGGCGAGTTTACCTGTAGGCCAAAAAAGGGGCATCCATTTTTTAGTAAACCGCTGTAAATCAATTATATATGTATTTTGCCCCAATCCTTCTTTCTCCTCTATCCATCCCCTGTGCTCTCTAAGTCCTTTCCCTGCGGCCTACTTTTTCTTACCTAAGGTAAAAGCAATGCTTTTCAGTATGGCTACCCCCAGACTTCATTCTGGAGTCTCGCTCAACTCTCCGCTCAATTTCTTTTTCCCGTTCCAGATCATTTTACTATCTATGTAACCGGCAAGCATAGACTTGTAGCCTTTTGTTACCAAATACAAACCAAGATGAACAAAGTATACGCCGATGCACAGTCGGCCATTGCCGGAATAGAGAGTGGCATGACCCTCATGCTGGGTGGTTTCGGGCTCTGTGGGATTCCCGAAAATTGCATCGCTGCCTTGGTCGAAAAAGACGTCCGAGCACTTACCTGTATCTCCAATAATGCCGGGGTCGATGATTTTGGCTTAGGACTCCTTCTCCAAAAGAAGCAAATCAAAAAGATGATCTCCTCCTACGTTGGGGAGAATGCTGAATTCGAACGCCAAATGCTCAGTGGGGAGTTAGAAGTGGATCTCATTCCTCAGGGATCCTTAGCAGAGCGCACCCGCGCCGGTGGTGCCGGAATTCCGGCTTTCTTTACGCCCGCTGGTTTTGGTACCGAAGTAGGGGAGGGAAAAGAAGTCCGATATTTCAACGGTAAACCCCATATTCTGGAATCTGCCCTGACCGCAGATTTTGCGATTGTAAAAGCCTGGAAGGGAGATCGTTTTGGGAATTTGATCTTCAAAGGAACCGCCCGCAACTTCAATCCACTAATGGCTATGGCAGGGAAAATTACTATTGCCGAAGTGGAAGAATTAGTAGAACCTGGGGAACTCGATCCAAACTACATTCATACTCCGGGGATCTTTGTACAGCGTATTTTCCAAGGGAAAGCCTACGAAAAGCGAATCGAACAGCGTACCATTCGCCCCCGCAACTAATCCCCCTACTCACACCAAAATGTAGATCATGTTAAATAAGCAAGATATAGCCAAACGTATTGCCCAGGAATTGGAAGACGGTATGTACGTCAACTTGGGGATCGGTATTCCAACCCTCATTGCCAATTATATTCCCGAAGGAATTAGTGTAGATTTTCAATCCGAAAATGGCCTGCTTGGAATGGGGCCTTTCCCCTTCGAAGGCGAAGAAGATGCGGACTTGATTAATGCCGGGAAACAAACCGTTACCACATTACCCGGAGCCACTATTTTCGATTCTGCCACCAGCTTCGCCATGATTCGGGGTCAGCACATCGACCTTACCGTCTTAGGGGCTATGGAGGTTTCGGATCAGGGCGATATTGCCAACTGGAAAATTCCAGGTAAAATGGTTAAAGGAATGGGCGGTGCCATGGACTTGGTAGCTTCGGCTAAGCGTATTATCGTTGCCATGATGCACACGAACCGGGCCGGGCAGTCCAAGCTATTGCGCCAGTGTACCTTACCACTCACCGGTGTAAAATGCGTGCAGAAAGTAGTTACCAACTTAGCCGTATTGGATGTGACGCCAGCTGGCTTTAAATTGTTAGAGCGTGCTCCGGGCGTTTCGGTGGAAGATATCCAGAATGCCACCGAAGGACGCCTAATCATCGAGGGAGAGATTCCCGAAATGCAATTGTAATTCTATGGCCTACGTATACCGAGTTCAATGTGCCGTTCGGCCGGATTTGGCAGACCAATGGGATGCCTTCTTTCGAGAAAAGCATCTGGACGATGTCTTCAATACCGGCTACTTTACTGGCTACTCTTTCCGGCGGGAAACGGAAACGGATACCGAAGGGTATTCGATTTTTGTCTCCGAATACCACTACGCGTCAAAAAGTGATTTTGCGGCCTATCTTGAGGGCCCGGCAGCGGAAATGAAAAAGGATGTACAAGGACGTTTTCCGGAGGGATTTCGTTGCAGCCGGTCCCACGCCGAAATAATAATCGATAAGCTATGACCAAAGTCTTTCTTAGCCTAGTTGGCTTGATGCTGTTTGTAGGAGCCTGTCAAATGGAGTCAACTCCTTCTGACACAAAAGAAACCACTATTGCTAAACCATCTTTACCGAAAAATGGCTTAGTACACGCCGTCTATTTTGATGTGCTGGATAGCCTTTTACAGGAAGAACGCAGTGCTTTTGTGGATCAGCTGAAACGTCTCGCAGAGGTGGAAGGAGTATATGACTTTAAAGTAGGAGCTTTTCAGGAACTTGGCGACCCTCGGGCCTTAGCCTCCTACGAATGGGCTATTCTGATGACCTTTACAGACTCTATGGCTTACCGACAATATCAGCAGGACCCCATTCACTTGGAGGTCAAAAAAGCCGTTGGTCCGTACCTGGCCGCCAAGCCGGCTAGTTATGACTTTATGACCCAATAGTTTCCTTATGGACCAAGCCCAAGAGCTTACTAAAAATTTCGGCGCTTATCTAGATCGGACCCTAAAGCTGATCCGCCAGAGTTACCTCCAAACCTTTAAGGAGATGGGGGTAGACCTGACTACCGAGCAATGGGTATTACTAGATTTGCTGCACCAGCACGATGGTATCTCGCAAAACGAACTCGCTACTAGAAGTTTTAAGAATGCGCCTACGGTCTCTCGGATTATCGATCTGATGTGCCAGAAAGGACTCACTGAACGGCAACGTTTTGATCACGATCGCCGCCGCTACCGAATTTTTCTGACGCCGAAAGGGAGAAGTACCTATTCTATGCTCAAACCCGCGGTCGATGAACTCCGGGAAAAAGGATGGAATGGCTTGACCGACGACGATTACCAGCATTTTATCCGCATCATGAACCAGCTTTTCGATAATTTTAAGGGGAGATAGGGCTATGTTTTCGCCAATTTCCGTAATATTACTACAACAATAGTTGCCATAGCAAATATATTATCCTATGCCTATTTATCATCGAATGGGAAAAGTGCCTTCAAAACGGCATACCCAATTTCTAAAACCGGACGGTTCCCT
>JBCDIO010000601.1:0-3337 GCA_038748815.1 Bacteroidota bacterium | reverse complement strand
GACTTCTTTGCCTCCAGCCAAGGTCTTGATTAAATTGTACATGCGGTCCAGGTAAGCTATCGCATGATCTATTTGGGCGCCTTCCCAGAAAGGGTAGCAGTTGATCATGATGACGTCGCAGTGGTCCATTAATTCGGGGTGGTCCAAGAATTGGTAGTAAGCGTCTACGTAGCCAATCGGTACGTCTGCAGGGATCATGGTTCGGACTTTTTGTAAGTAGCCGATGATTTCCTCTGCGGATAGTTCGTTACGCAGCAGGACCTCGTTACCTACCGCAGCGATACTTACTTGACCGGCTTGAGCCAGTCGGGCTAGGGCTGCGATCTCTTGCTCATTTCGCGACCTGTCGTTGCTGATCCAGGCACCAACCATACTTTTGAGGCCTTTTTCCGCAGCTATTTGCGGAATCAAATCATTACCGCCAGTAGTGGAGAAGGACCGAATACTCCGGGTATAAGGCTGAATGATGTCCAGGCGGTGATGGATTTGATCCTCAGAAAGAATATCGTTGGTATCCTGCCCCTCTAAGTAGGGACTAAAACATAATCCTGGAAGCTGTTGGTGGAGCGTTTCCATGAAAGTCTCATGCAGCTTATTCACAGGAACCCTCCTAAGGTCCAATCCAACCTTATTAGTATTGATGCCGGCACCCTCTAGTGCAAGTAGCTTGCCAGGAAGATAAGCCGAAGAACCCGCGGCAACTTGCTTCTTCTGGTTGATGGCTGCCCGAATTTCATTGGCTTTTTCTTCGGTTAAATCATACGACCACATAATTAACATCGCGACAATAGTTCCTCCCATCGGGAAGAAACAAAAGAACGCATGAAGTCCATCTACGGCACCTTGTTGCTCGATGGTGGGAAGCGCAGCATCAAACCCTACAACCGCAATCATCAGGCCACTAAGTCCACCTGCAATAGCAAAGCCGAATTTGACCATCCACCAGTAAATAGCACCGAAGATACCTTCCCGGCGTTTCCCGGTATTGAGCTCGTCGATGTCAATTACGTCGGCGGTCATGGACATCATGATGGTAAATAAGCTGCCGATCCCGAAAGAAAAGAAGGGTAATGCAATGATGTAGAGCCACGGTTTTCCGGGAACAAACAAGAACCACATTAGCGTATAACCGATTAACGAAATGGCTTGAGAGAACATAAATGCCTTGTGTTTGCCAATTTTATTCGATAGCCAGGCAACGATAGGTATAACGATAAAGGTGGTACACAGTGCTCCGATACTACCAAAAAGCACTACCCAAACGCCAGTAGCTGCAGCATCACCATTGAACAATTTATACACAATTACAAAAAACGTAAGCGCGGCTACCGTATTGAAAGAATTGAAAATGAAAAAGGTGGAAAAACATAACTGGCGGAAATACTTAATACTGAAGGCATCCTTAAAACCGCCGAATATTTTCCCAAGACTACCACCAATGCTAGATAAAGTCAATGGCTCATAATCATCTCTATCCACCGTTGATTCACCTTTTAGAAAAATCGCTGGGATAATGGCACAAACGGCACACGGAATAGCTACCCAAATAGCAAGTTCTCTAGTTGCCACTTCGGCCGAAGGGAACCAGGCAGGATCATACATTATTATCCAAAACCAGGGAGCGATGACCCAAGCCCATTGTCCTATCCATTGAGCAGTGGCCATGATGCTGGTTCGCTCGTGAAAATCGTCACTCATCTCATAGCCCATGGCCACGTACGGCACACTAAATATCGTGAGCCCTAGGTAGAATGCTACTGACCCAAAGAAGAAATACCAGAAATTAAACTCTAAAGAGTTCTCCGAATAGAGTTGCCACATGAAAATATAGGCAATGCCCATAATGACCCCTCCTAAAAGGACATACTGGCGTCTTCTGCCCCATTTAGAGCGGGTATTGTCGGAAATGAAGCCCATAATGGGGTCCGTGATGGAGTCGAAAACTCGGGGGAAGAAGTAGATCACCCCCCACATCCAACCAGGAAAACCAAGGTCTTGAACCAGCACCACCATAAAAATACCCAAGATTGCCGGGAACATCTGGTTGGCAAACATGCCCAAGCCAAAAGCTACTTTTTGGCCAAACGGGACTTTCTTACTTATTGCATTATCGACTTGTGACATGATCTGAATTTTTAAGGTGGCAGCTTGCGCTAGGTAGTGTCGTTACCTACTCGATAAGAATAGTCTGAAGGGCTTGCGGGCTTATGCTTATTTTCTTCGTTCGCTCTCCGAGGCTTAACTCGAAGGTCTTTCCTTCTTCAGTCTGGTTCAGCACCACTACGGCGATGCTTTGATCGGGGTTTGTTACTGCAGTGACCATCAACGCTTCATCCGAATACTGTAAACCAATGCGTTTGGCACCGGGACGGATGTACTTACTGAAGTGGGCCATCGTGTAGTAAAGCGGAGTGAAGTATACCTCATCGGCTTCGGGATCCACGATTACGGGCGCGACGCACCAATTTTTGAACCAGTTAGGGCCTCCCTGGCGATCCAGCACCATATTCCAGTCTATCCAACCATCAACCCAATTATTGAAACAGCCGATCATATCACGGGCGTAACGATATACCGGAACGTACTTCGGGTGCAGGTGCTTTTCCTCTTCAGCCGCCCAGTCCCAGCCCCAATCGGTAGCTTCTTTACTCCAATACCAGTTATCATCCTGCCATTTGGGAACTTCAGCGTCCACGCAGCCTTCCGTCTGAATCAGGTGTTTATTCGGAGCAGCTTCATGGGCGAAATTTAGGGTTTTGGGGAAGTAGTCAAAGGTACTGGCGTACCAGTGCACGGCAGTACCCGCGAAGTATTTTTCGGTGGCTTCACTAGCGTACATGGAATTGATCCAGTCCTTCATTTCTTCCCCGCGATTTTGGTCATAACCCAGGATTTTAACCTCATGACCATCTGACTCAAGCTTTGGGCCGAGGTGATTCATTACGAAGGTCGTCATATCGTCCGGCGTGAAGTGCATACTCTCCCAGTTGTTATCGTTACCTAGGGGTTCGTTTTCTACGGTTACGCCCCAAATGTCAATTCCTTCGGATTGGTAAGCCGTTAAGTATTTGGAAAAAAAGAGCGCCCAAGTATCATTGTATTCTGGTAGCAGTTTACCACCGCGCCAGTCTTTATTGTCTTTCATCCAAGGAGGAGCGGTCCAGGGAGAGGCAATGATTTTGAAACCATCCGAGGAGACCTCCATTGCTTCCTTAATCATTGGGATGAGATCATCTTTATCTTCTTCGATAGAAAAATTATCCAATAATTTATCGCCAGCGACCGGAGCGTAGGAGTAATTACCAAGAGAGAAATCACAGGAATTAATGTGGGTACG
>JBCDIO010000600.1:0-3338 GCA_038748815.1 Bacteroidota bacterium | reverse complement strand
GGTCTTCCAAAGGGGCATCATTCGTTCTAATTCGTCGTATAAGGCATGAATTTCCTGATTGCTAACCCGTAGTGAAGCGGGTAAAATCCAGCGTACTAAGGGGAAATCCACTACCGGTCGCCACCATTCTCGGGGCTCCAATGCCGGCGAAATGGAACCTGCTACAATAACGAGCGCTTTGACTAATTCTGGATAGTCCATCGCCATTCTGGCAATGACCGGTCCTCCAAAGCTATGGCCAACGAGAATGGCCGGTTCTTGTGTACTTGATTTCAGAGTTTCGGCTAGTAAAGCGGCCTGCTGTTCAACGGATCGCTCCACTTGTCCATAGTCTGAGAAGCCAAAGCCCGGTCGGTCGACCGCCACCAGTTGAGCTTTTCGCGAAAGGCTAGTATCGGCCAGGTATACCTGAAAGTTATTTGAAGATCCCGGGGAGCCATGCACAAAAAAGATGGTCGGTAGGTTCGGGTCTCCCACGGAAATAGTGTGTATGTTGCGATCTCCTATCACCTGATCTTGAATCCGGATCAGTGACTGCCCCTTTTCTTCTAGGCTTTCAATGAAGGCTCGATCTTCCGTTCGCATGGTAAACATTTCCAACCGGAAAATGAGAATCAATAGAAGAAAGAGGGCTATAAAAACAAAAAGCAGGATGCGTAGGATTTTTCGAAGCACAACAGTTTTTCTTCAAAATACCGTTTTAGTGATCGCCAGCCAAATGACTGGCGATCACCAAGGGCCAATAGACTAGAACTGGATACGGTATAGGATATCTGGGAAAAACCCGGCTTGTAATACGTTATTTACTTCGTTAGTATTTGGATTGTACCGTCTTTGGAAGACATTCTCCCGTCCGGTTACATTTTGTAAATCGATGAAGAAAGTCTGTGATAACTTTCGTTTGCTGCTATTCAGTTGGTAACCAAATTTTACGTCCCAGCGGAAATAGGGATCGATGCGTTCGGTGAAAGCTAGATCGTCTTGTAAGACTTCAAAGCCAACTAATTGGGAGGTGGCTAAATCAACCGGCGTATAAAAACGACCGCCCGCGTAGGTGACTTTGGTATCAAAGGTTAGAGCATTGGCTTTATTTTTACCAAACTTAATTTCCTTACCCGCTAGGAAATTGACCACATACTGGTTGTTAAAGGCCGTATTGCGCTGCACACCATCACTACCCTCGTACTGGCTATCAAATAAGGAGGCGGTAAACAAAGTGTAAAAACCCTGGCTGAAAAACTTTTCAATCGTTAATTCGACCCCGGTATTATAACCTGTTCCAGTATTTTCTAATTCGGTAAGACTAGGGAAGACAAAGTCTGCACCCGCATTGAGCATGGAGAAGGAACTTGCCGTTTGTTCAACCGGTACTCGATCTAGATATTGGTAGTATACTTCCGACTTCAGTCGCCAGCTTGGCGCAAACTTCCAGTCGTAACCCAGTACCATGTGGTTGGCCCGGGTAAAGCTCAAATCCTGGTTGGTTTGGTTGAAAACGCCGGGGCTAATCTCTTCCTGGGAGAATATGACCGGTAGGGGCTGCATTTGGTGGTGTAAACCATATCCTAGGGTCAATCGGTGTTTTGCCGCTGGTTGGTAGCTGATCGTTGCTCGGGGTTCCAGGACGGCATCATTATTTAGCGTCAGCCATTGTCCATGTAGACCGATGTTGAGTTCCCATTTGGTATTCATCCGCCATTTGGCTTGTGAGAAAGCTTGGAGTAGGGTTAGGGAACCGTCAAAGTCTCGGGATTGGAACCAATCGGGGAGACCATCACCATCGAGATCGGGTTGATTATTACGGTCAGCGACCGCGGTACTCAAATCAAAAACTTCTCCTAGTACACCCGTTCGCAAGGTCCACTTGGCATTGAATTTTGTGTTGATATAGCTGGAAATCGTGTATCGATTACTGATATCGTCTACATCGGTTGCGGAGAAGCTCTCGGTCTCTCCGGCGAGGTAATTGTCTTGGTCAAACAAGCTAACGGCCGTAGAGGCACCAATGGTTGTACGCCAGTAGCTACGATCATTAAGAATGAGATTATGTCGCATGCCAAGGACGCCAAATCGAGAACGAGCGTAGGAATCGACATTAGCTTCGGCAAAAAGATCGTTTTCGTCTACTTCACTCGCTAGGAAGTCAATGCTGCTCAGGCCACCGATGCCAAAGAAGGAGAATTTGCCCAACTTCGATTTACCCAGATCAACTTTAAAGGCAATATCACGGTAGTTAGGTACGGCATTGGTTCCCACAGGAATCCCCACAATATCGGCTAGCTCCACAAAAGAGTGGCGGTAACTAACGACCATAGAGCTTCCGTTTTCCCGATTGATTGGTCCTTCAACCATCGCTTCTAAGCCGCTAAAAGCCCCCATTTGTCCAGTGAACTCCCAACGGTCCCGGTTACCCGTCCGGAAGCCAAGATCGAACACTCCTGAGAGGGCATTACCGTATTCTGAAGGGAACGCAGAGGTCAGGAAATCAGAGTTACGGAGTAGGTTGGGATTCAGAGCACTTACCGGTCCACCCGTTGTACCTAGGGTCGAAAAGAGATTTGGATTGGGGATCGGGATTCCTTCCAACCTCCAGAGGAGTCCCGTGGGAGAATTACCACGGATTACGATATCGTTTCGGCTATCATCCGCGGTAGAAACTCCGGCGAAGTTACCGGCGAGACGAGCTACGTCGTTTCGCCCCCCCGAAAAGCGGTTGACTTCTTCGAGGCTAAAGGTTCGAGCACTGATGGTCGCCATTTCATTCTGGGCCTGATCTTTAACCACTTCAGCGGTGACGACCACTTCAGACAGTTTTTCAATGCTTTCTTCTAAGCTTACATCCAGAATGACCTCCTTACCCGCCGTCACCAAGACATTGGGTACGGTCATGGATTCGTAGCCCAGATAGCTAACGACAAAGGCTTGTCGTCCAACGGAGACACCGGGTAGGGTATAGCGCCCATCAATATCGGTTACGGTGCCCAAGGTCTGTGTTTCGTTGACCCACTCGATTGTGGCTCCGATCAGAGGAATTTCGGACTGGCGATCCAGAATTGTACCCTTGATCGTTTGGGTGGTGGTTTGGGAGAAGAGCTGCATGCTGGTAATTACCAAAAGCAGCATTAGATAAGTAGATTGTTTTACGCGTCTCATCAGTAATGTGATTAGTCTATTGAATTAGGATGCCACAAATCTGGGTATTCCTAGGTCCAGAGATCGCGTAAATCTGGTTGAATCGTAGAAAGAAACGGGTGAATCGTTGAGGTTAATGGGCTTAGAAAAAGGGTTGGTCCTTCAATTGACTCTCTAAGCGGTTCCGAGTATGGGCAATTCGGCGG
>JBCDIO010000599.1:0-3339 GCA_038748815.1 Bacteroidota bacterium | reverse complement strand
TTCTGGGCCACCTGGTGCGCTCCTTGCCGCATTACCGGACCGTTTATTGAAGAATTAGCGAGCGAACAACAAGGGGAAACCGTTTACGGAAAACTGAACATTGATCAGTATCCGGAAATTAAAAAAGTTTACCAGGTTAAATCTATTCCCACCTTTTTAGTCTTTAAAGATGGAGAACTCGTAGATCGAGCGGTTGGAGTGATAAGCAAACGCAAAATTGCTCGACTGGTAAAACGGGCCCAATAAACTGAGTAAAGGTTAAGGTAGGGTAGAGGGGCTTTTCTTTCTTACGGCCAACTTATTCCTAAATCCTTTTATTCATGGAATGAAAGGCCCCGCTTTATAGGGGTTTATGGAGCATAAAGGGGCTATTTTCTTACCACTACCTACTTTGCTAAACTCGTTTTCTTTTTGCAAAATTACAGGGAAAACTAATACGTCTCCCCCGAGGCTTCGGGGGAGACGTAAAGGGCCCTTCTACTTTTAGCTATTACTCCCCATTAGGTGGCTCCGCTAATTGCAGCCAAGGCATCGATTGGGTTTGGGTGAAGTTGTTCTTGATCGAACTGTTTGGTATGTTGAGTTCTAAACCTCCTACATCGGTACCATTGCCCCGCACGGGGGTCGAAACATGGTTTTGGTGCACCACACAATTAAAGGCTCCCGCGATATTAGAAAGATCTTCCGGACCACCCCCTACGAAGATGCTATACACATCAGCCAGGGGCTCTGTGGTGCCGGGGCGAATAACCCGGTTGTAGGTAAGCTGAGCACCCAAAATATGGACTGCGGCATTCGGGTGCACTCCGTAAGCCATTAACGGAATGCTAGTGCCTCCTTGCTTATCGCTAGGGGCGTATACCGTGTTGCTGGTTACCACAACTCCCGGGCCCGCTGTGATTCCCCAGCCGTAGCCGTCGGAGGTGGTAGTGGCCTGCATCCAAACCTGATTATTGGCGATCTGGAAACCAGCGTAGGAGCGAGCCAGATTCGGTAAGGTAAACGGATTTCCATCCGCATCGTAGGCATAGCTGATACCCCGCTTGAAATGACGGATCAGGTTACCCGTACATTGCAAACCCGTACCCAAGTAATACCATTGGTTTTGGGCCGCTTGATAGGTTTGGGAGTTATCAAAGACTACTCCGTGGAGCAAGCCATCGACGGCATTCTCAGGCCCCAGTAAGGTGTTATTCTTAAAATTTAGGTCCACAAAATCTTGGAAACTGACCATCGCACTCAGGTGTAGCTCGTTACCTGGACCCCCAAAATAATAAGCCGGAGCCCGTTCTTCGTCGTAAATGAATTGGTTGTTGACAATATCCGTTTGCCGAATATCCTCCAAATGCAGGCTGGTATTTAAGAAAAGGTTATTCTCCATAAGCACCCGACGAGCGTAGCGTTCCTGAAAAAAGGAACCACCCGAAAAAGTTACCTCTCCAGCGTTTATGAAGGTGTTATTGGATACGATCATATTTTCTAACCTAGAACTAGGAGAGCCAACTCCTCCGATCATGACTGTTTTGAAGTTCTCCACCCGACATTCGTGCATCTCCCAGTATTTGGTACTTCCTCCTACATCTCCAAAAAAGGATTCACCGCCATTGAAGGCATGAATATTGCGCAAAACGATCTTGGCGGAAGCCCCGCTAGATACGATAAAAGCTTCGCTGTGTCCCGTGGCCAAGTCTCCGGCCAAATTTACATCGCGGGCCAAGAGATTCTCAATAACCACCCCGGGCATGGTATCTAAGATACCCGCCGAGTGGAAAAAAGAGCCCGATAAACTATCGGCATCAATATTGATCAGATGCGCGTTGGAGGCAATGATATTCTCCCCGGGAATGCTGTGAAAACGAGATCGCTCTACGGTGAGACGGATCGGTAAAGCGGCATTAAACGTGATCGTATTACTAATGTTCCATTGTACGGTGTACGGATTTCCGGACCAATTTCCGTCAAACTCCACGTTGGAGAAATGAATCCGATCGATATTCCCCGTAGGATCCCCATTCTTAAACATGGGGAAAGCCACCACAACCGTATCTCCGGCACTCATACCGGTACCCATTTTGGTGCGGGTTTTGATCAAGCCTTCCTGGAGTTTCTTGATGGTCAGTACCTTTCCATTATTCTGGCCATAGTTTCGCTCGTTAGTGACCAGCACGGTTTGGCCAATATGGAAGCCAGTGGTATCTGAAACATACAGCGATTTACTGTTACCGCCGGCACCCTGCGTAAGGGTGGTCCAAATAGCGTCTTTTCGTTTGAAAATGTCTCCATTGCCGATAATGGTGGTATTCTGTTTTAGCAGCACCGCTTTGTCCATTTCCAAAACCCTGGGGCTATCGTAAGAAGAAACATCGATGGTTACGCCACCGTCGGTGATTTGCAGAATGGTGTTGATGATATCCGACACTGAATGGATCCGATTATCGATTTCATCCAAGGGAGAATAGGCGCCGATGGGCCACCAATCCAACTTGTACTGCCCACTCTCGTGGTAGCGTTGCCAGTACAGGGTATCTTCGCCGCTAATGCTTTGGATGAGGGTGCCACCGTCTTCGATCCCTTCTGGCACTTGGAAGAATAATCCCTGAATGCGGGGAGCGGTCACAAATACTAAATCCATGCCCAAGGGCGGGTTGTTGCGGAGTTCCTGGTAATTATAAACTACTGGAATGCAGCAATCGCCTTCTTCGATACTGATCGAATCGGTCTTATTGCCACCCACGGGCCAACCCGGGAAAGGAAGAACAACGGAGTTTCCGTCGCTGATGTGTAAAACCTGTCCGTCTAGACGGAGTTCTTGCAGCTCATTTTCCGGATCGCGGTCCCGGTCTTCGATGCCGATCTGAGCCAGATCGACCGTATTTCCATTCTCAATAGTAAGTAAAGTACCGTCTAGCGCAAGGAGCTGATCGTCGGCGCAACAGGCATTCTGCACCAGATCTTGCAGGTTGACTTGTTGGTCTTCGCCCAAACTAAGGATAGACCCATTGAGGCTCAAGGTTGGTAGTTCACAACTATTATTGGTATGGGGTAGCACGAGGGTACTCCCATTGTTGAAATAGAGCGTATCGCCGGTAATATGGTTGAGCGTCAGCTGTTCTTGCTCGGCTTCGCTGAGCCACAAACGCAAGGCCGACAGGCTGTCGGACAGCACCTGCTCGTTGACCATATTCCCATCTTTTAGGAGAATGGCCTGCCCCATACCATCGACGTAATACACCTTGTCATTGGTGGTTTGCACAATGCGGACCAGCCAGGCGGAATCAATTTGCATAGGATCAAACTGCCCATTGAGATCGAATTGAATGTGGGGGGCCATCCAGTTCT
>JBCDIO010000598.1:0-3346 GCA_038748815.1 Bacteroidota bacterium | reverse complement strand
ATTGTGTCTTGCCAGGTTTGCTTTTTAGTTTGACACTTGCTATCTGTTTACAAAGTGTCTTTTTAGGAATCCTTTCTGGTATGATCTTAGGACTTATGACCGGCATTGTCAGAAAACGGATGGTTTTTTAGATATAAAGATATTCGTACATAGGTTTCATCTCTTTTGAAGAATTTAGAAGTCCGCCAACTGCGGGCTTCTTTTTTTGTCTATTAGGCTATTGGAGCGATTTTGATAAGTCCTTGGTAGGACTTCCTACGGGTTTCGTCCGTATTTTGACCGAAAAGGTACGTATGAACTGAACTACAAGGCGTCAAATTACGTACCTGTTATTACACTGCTTTTTTTGAAACCCACGAAATCTGATTTTTTCTTGTTCGCTCCGAGCAAAATTCTTGTTGGGTATTCTGCGTTAGACAAATCAATCGCATTTTCCATGCTCAATATTCCGAGAGGATATCCAGGATGGAAGCATACTAAAATCAATACGATATGAAAGGATTGAAAGGAATTACCGTCCTCAGCCTCGTTCTCCTAAGCTTTCTGGCCGGTATGTGGTATAATCAACAGTACCTAGATGGGCAGGTAGGACAATTGGTCCGCCAAAAAATGGACCAACTTCCTAGCCAACAAAAGGTGCGATTTGCTTCCACTAATTTAGTAGAGCCTCCCAAAGATTTTGTGGAAGTGTCCCGTGCCGTAACGGAGAGTGTAGTGAGTATCACGAATATTTCGAGTGTGCTAGGTGGCTCCGGTGGTTCTGGCGTCATTATCTCTACCGATGGATATATTATTACAAATTATCACGTGATCGAAGGAGCTGGTCGAGTGGAGGTAACCCTGCCCAATAACCAACAAAAAACAGCTAAAGTAATCGGTACTGATCCTTCTACCGATTTAGCTTTGTTAAAGGTCCGAGCGACCGGTCTGCAGCCAATGACCTTTGGCGATTCTGACCAAGTACAAGTGGGTGAGTGGGTATTGGCCATTGGAAATCCTTTCGAATTAGAATCTACCGTGACGGCTGGTATTGTGAGTGCTAAAGCCCGGAATATTGATATTTTACGAGAAAGCTATTCTATTGAAAGTTTTATCCAGACGGATGCTGCCGTTAACCCCGGCAACAGCGGTGGTGCATTAGTTAATGCACAAGGGGACTTAGTGGGTATCAACAGTGCGATCATGTCCGATGGAGGAAGTTTTGAAGGTTATTCCTTTGCTATTCCAGCGAATTTGGTGAAGAAGGTAATCACCGACCTGAGAGAGTTTGGAACCGTAAAGCGGGCCCTTCTAGGGATCAGTATAGCGACGGTTGACTTTGCCGTTGCCGAAAAATTAAAACTACCAGAAGTAGAGGGAGTATTGATTCGTCAAGTGTACCCCGGGAGTAGTGCCGAAGAAGCAGGGTTACAGGCCGGTGACGTAATCATTGGGGTCAATGGTATTGTGACAGAAACGGTGCCAGAGCTACAAGAACAGGTAGCTTTATTCCGTCCTGGTGATTCCATTTCTCTGGCTTTCATTCGAGATGGAGAGATTTTTGAACGAAAACAAGTGCAACTAAAAGGAATAGAAGAAATCACCGGTCAGTAATAATGTCGACTGATTGGTGGTAAAATATGTTCACCTAGTAGTTAATATCCCTACGGGAGGCGGTCTTCTTCGGAAGACCGCCTTTTTTGATTATCCCTTTTTCTTGGAAACTCGGCGCTGGCTCAGAGTGCCCGAAAGTTCGGTTGTGCCCAAGTCACCCGTATCGCCTGGTTTAATTTCGGCAGCATTCCCCTCATCGGTATCGATGTGCATTTCCAACTTGTAGTTGGGAGAAACTCGAATCAGCACGTTTCCGAAAGTAAGATCCCGATCACCGCCAATATGTACATCCACAATGTCCCGATCTTCGACACCAAAAATATCGGCATCCTCAGGTGTCATATGAATATGCCGCCAGGCGCAAATCAGGCCCTCTTTGAGCTTTACACTTCCGGAGGGGCCGATCAATTTAATACCTGGACTATTCTGAATTTTTCCACTTTCTCGAATGGGAGCATCAATGCCCAGGAAGAATTCATCCGTTCTGGAGATCTCCACCTGATTAATACGCCGACATGGACCTAGGATACGAACCTGTTCAAGGTTGTTTTTTGGCCCTACAAGGGTGACTGTCTCGTTAGCAGCGTACTGACCGGGCTGGGAGAGCCATTTTTTAATCGTCAGTTCATAGCCTGGACCGTATAAGGCTTCCAAGGTCTCCTGGGTCAAATGCACGTGACGGGCCGAAATAGCAATAGGAATTACGGGCAGACTGTTTACTCGGTCTTTATCCAAAACAAGAGCTGCGGTTTTTCGGGCGATCGCTAGCTGTTCATCCGTTTTGATTGCGAGGATTTGAACGCGGCTTCTGGGTTCTGAAAGATTACCGATCGGTTCTTCCTCCGATAGGTCAATTTCCTTATTGCGATCTGTATCTAAGTGAAGGCCCAATACCTCAAGGCGCTCACATACCCGCTTACGGATGACCGCACTATTTTCACCGATCCCCGCTGTAAAAATGATGCCATCTAGTTTACCCATAATGGCCGCATAGGCACCAATGTATTTGCGGATACGGTGAGTAAATATCTGGATGGCTTGACGGGAAGGCTCGTGCCCTTCACCGGCTTTTTTGAGAATGTCTCGCATATCGCTACTTTCTCCACTCAGACCTAAGAGTCCACTTTCGCGATTCAGCTTATCCTCCAATTCTTTGGCGGATAAACCCTCTTTTTCTTGTAAGAAGGTGAGAATGCCGGGATCTACATCTCCGGAGCGTGTGCTCATCACCAGGCCCTCTAAGGGGGTCATTCCCATACTCGTTTCTATGGAACGCCCGTATTCTATAGCCGCAATGCTACAACCACTGCCCAGGTGGCAGCTAATGAGGCAAAGATCGCGTAGATCTGCTTCCAAATAATCGGCCGCCTGTTGGGCTACGTACTCGTGGCTCGTTCCGTGAAATCCGTATTTGCGAAGTTGGTATTTCTCGTTGAGATCAGCGGGTAAAGCGTATTTTTTGGCCCGGTTGGGTAGCGTTTGATGAAAAGCGGTATCAAAGACGGCCACTTGTGGTAAGTCTGGAAAAAGGTGTAAGGCAATTTGAATGCCCTTTAAGTTTGGTGGGTTATGGAGGGGAGCCAGTTCCGATAGTGCTTCGATTTGTTGGATGACCTCGGCATCGATCCTAGTCGCTCGGTCAAAAAGGTGCCCCCCGTGGGCTACCCGATGTCCGATGCCAGCTAGTGCTTGGTCACCGAGTCGTTCTTGAATGATCGGGAACAATTGCTCCAAAGCGTAGGAGTGTCCGGTT
>JBCDIO010000597.1:0-3346 GCA_038748815.1 Bacteroidota bacterium | reverse complement strand
GTTAAGATCGAGGGCTTAGAAAGATTAGTGGGGCTGAATAGTTTGAATTTGCAGGATTGTCAAATTGATCAATTGAATGAAACGCTTCTAAGGCAAGCCTCTCTGGAGTACTTAAATCTAAAAGGGAATCCCCTATCTAGCATTCCAAAGGAGATCTTGCATGGAGTAAGAAATGAAAAAGCTTATCAGGATAACGATTGTTTAGAGGACCTCCGCCAATGGGTGGCTAGCCTGGAAGAAGGGAAGGTGCTCAATCAAGATATCAAGCTGGTGATCTGCGGGAATGGAGGTGTGGGTAAATCCAATCTCTGCGATCAATTATTGGGCCTTCCTTTCGAAGATCGGTGGTTGTCGACCCACGGCATTCGCATCGAAAAGCTGGCCGATTTTTATCCAGGGAAAGACCAGCGACCCATTAATGTGCACTTTTGGGATTTTGGTGGGCAAGAGGTCTACCACGGGGTGCATCGACTTTTTATGCGAAGCCGGGCGGTTTACCTCATCGTTTGGGATGAAGAAACGGAAGATACCGAATGGGCCACGGATCCTCATAACGGGGAGCTATACCGCAACCATAAAATGGCCTACTGGGCGGAGCTGATACGGGCTTCTTCTCCGGATAGCCCTATCATTCTAGTACAGAATAAGGTCGATGGCCCCCAAGATGGGTATCGGCAGATTAAAGAGGAGGAACTGCCAGACTTCTTAAATGTGCAATTCCGCTGCCATGGCAGTGCCAAAACGGGCTATGGGATCGATCAACTCCGGGCCACCCTTGGAGCTGCCCTGCAAGAATTACCGGAGTATCACCAAGAAATTCCCACGGCCTGGCAGGCCGTTCGGCAAAATATCTTGGCTCGCTTGGCGATGCCTCCACAAAGTCGAGAAAAAAAGCTCAGTCTGGATGCCTTTCAGGCCCTCTGCCTTAATAAAGACGTACTGGAACGCTCTATCCCGAGTTTGCTCCGCTATCTCCACCGAACGGGCATTGTTTTTTACCAAGAAGAATTCTTCAAAGATCAAATCCTGCTCGATCAGCAGTGGGCGCTAGACGCTATCTACGCAGCTCTGGATCGAAAGAGTACTTTCTATCGCCTCATGCAGCGACTCCAAGGCCGATTCTTATACGAGGACCTTTGTGCAGAATGGTCGAAGTACTCCGAAGCGGACCATAAGCTGTTTTTTGATTTCATGAAGGGGAGTTACCTCGTTTTTGAGATTATCAACGAGCGGGGAGAAGAAGAATACATTCTTCCCCAGTTCTTAGCCGAAACTCCGGAAAACAGTGTACTTAACCACTGGAAAGATCAAGGAGAAACCAGCCGCTTTTTTGCCTATAACCATCCCTTTTTGCTTTCCTACGCCACCATGCAAGCCTTTCTGGTTCGAGTGGGGAAACGGGCCCAGCTCAATCATATCTGGCGGCAGGGGGTATGGATTAGCCTGGGGAATAGCCACGCGAAGGTGGAGGCGGATTTCTCCAACCGGCTCATCCGCCTACAAGCCCACGGACCGGAAAGGGAATATCTATTAGATGCTATCCGCAACGCTTTTGACGAAATTCACGCGTCGGAGAAGGATATCGAATCCCTCGTTTCCTCCGATGGGGAGCAGTACGCATCCTTATCCGAAATACGCAAAATGCAGGAGCTCGGCAGCCCCATGGTCTTTGCCTGCTTCAGTCAACAAAAGTTGATGGTTGAAAAGCTCACCTGGGCTTTTACCCGCAATAAGAAAGCCAAACTCGATAAACTGCCCGAGGTGCGGCAGCCCGCACTGGTGCCTAAAGCCATGGAACCACTACCACCCCAAGTGCATAACCCCAAGGTGTTTATCAGTTATAGCCACGGTGAAGAGGATGAAGGTCGCCATAGTAAGCAGGTTGCTAAGCTAGCCGATATACTTACCAAAGCGGGAGTTGTCGTCTGGTTCGATCAATACGCTAAACCAAAACTCACCCAACGCTGGCACACCTGGATGGAGGAACGCTTGGAAGAAGCGGACTACATTCTAGTTGTTTGCTCGGAAAGCTACCATCGTCGTTTCTCGCAAAAAGAGGAGCCCGGAGTTGGCCGAGGCGTTACCTGGGAAGGAGCTTTGGTGAAAACCTACCTGTACAATGGGATGGGCTTCAATCGCCGCTTTATTCCCATCTTATTCGAAGAAACGAGAGAAGAGTGGATTCCTACGCCCTTACAAGGGTATCCGTTTTATCGAATTGGGGAGCAGTTTCAAGAACTGTACGCCCACCTCACGAAGCAAAATCAGCATAAGCCCCCGCCGTTGGGCAGAATCGTACGACCCGACCAGATTAGCTGGGAGGGAGGAGAAGACGAGGCTTAGATGCTCTATAGTACTGCGCAATACAGATCTTGGATGTCACTAACAAAAAGTGCTTCACTCTGACAAAAACAGGATAATTAAAAAGAAGGATGAGGAAGCACAAATAAAGCGGTAATTTAAAGGCCTGAAGCCGTTTTGTTGGACAAATGCCGTTCGTCTTGTTTCTAATAACGATCAAGCTACCCAACAGGCACGATTATAAAAAGTTAGGAGACCTTCTTTCGTGCTGCTTTGACAGCAAGACCTCGTAAGGTCATAAATTACCTTTTCTACCCACCTACAATGATTGGAGGAATCGGACCGTAGCGCCGATACCAGGCGTCATCTTGGCTGGTACACTGGCTTCGAGCCTGTCTTCCATATCCAAATCTCAATAGCGTAAACGAATTCTTCCGTCCTCTTTGCTAGGCGGATGACTGCTAGTAATAAACGAATAACATGAATCGGATCATACCCATTTTAGTAGTGCTCATAGGACTGGTCTCGTGTGAGAATTATGAGTTTGACCTACAAGGCTCAAGTAGTGAAGCCAGCTTATATTCGAGTACCATCGAAGACGACTTCAAGATTTATACTTACCTGCCGGGAAACTACGATGCAGATAGGGAATACCCGGTTATCTTCCTCTTGGATGGTGATTGGTATTTCGAGGACTTTGCACGCGAACTCAATGATTTAATCCTGGATGAACAAGTAGAGCCTTCTATCTTAATTGGTATTGGCTACTCAGACAACATAAATTTGAATCGGTTTAGAGATTATACTTTCCCGGAAGATCCAGAGTATGATATCGTAAATGGCGAGGCGGATCGGTTTAGTCAGTTTTTAAAGGAGGAATTAGTTCCAAAAATCGAAGCGGACTACTCCGTTGATCGTTCCAAGATGGTCTTGATGGGGCACTCCTTAGGTGGACTAAATACCCTGTATAATATGCTACAACTCGATAGTCCATTTATGGGCTACGTGGCGGTGAGTTCCTCGATTTGGTGGAGTAACGGCTTCC
>JBCDIO010000596.1:0-3351 GCA_038748815.1 Bacteroidota bacterium | reverse complement strand
TTCTGAGGTTGTTGGGGAAACACTAAGGCAAACTGACAAAGCCTTGTTCCAAAATTCTCAATATAAACATTATCCAAAGCTTATTTCTAATCTGTTAGCTGGAGCAAATTTGAAGGATATTGGAGCAACTATAGAACTTAAAAACATTAATAATAAACTTGCGGAATTATATTATTACATCGAGGAGAAACTTAACGAGAAAAGAAGAACAGGAGTCTTCATTAGAAAAAATAGAAATGTCTTAGTGAAGGCCGATCGCTTTTTGCACAGAGTTAGCTTTCTAAAGTTGTCCTTGGTTCGCCGATCCATTTATACCTTCTTAAAAGAACTTGATACGGCTCACAAGTGTGGCGATGAATTATATGAGGTAAAAGAGGATATAATTGAAGATATTATTACTTTTTTTGAACAGGAGCGATTTATTTTCAACTACCGGCCAGCTTCTCCAATTTCCTCAATTTCTTATCATTTTGGTAGTGGATATAACGGAATTCCCGTATCCATAATATCTGATTTTGCGGATAGTTTGAAAAAATATGCATTTTTTGGTTTAAGTCCGTTTGACTTTCGAGTGAAAATTTTGGAAGACTATGACACCGATGGTTTAGTCGAAAATATTGTCTACAAGTTCAAAATAGAACAAGAAGTCATGAAAGGCTTTACTAAGAAATTGAATCTTTTGCTAAAATGATTCGATTCAATGGGAAATCTGCTTAGTATCTATGAAGTAATTTAATATTGGCTGATCACAACTGTTGGATAATCAATTATCTAAGTCTATTATTGGGATTTTCTTGTGCCAGTAAGGTATGGTGTCCTTTACTCCGCTCCCCGCGGCCGCTTATACAGCACAAAACCATTCTTACTCCCCACCTTTTGCAGGTGAGCGTACTTACTGAGTCGGGATTCCTTGTGAATCCGAGCAATGAAGTAGACGTCTTTATCCACTTCGCCCTTTACCAACTCGTCGAAGGTCCGATTAGCGGTTGAGGTTTCCGGAGTCACCGCTCCGTAGTATAAGTGCGCGTAGCTTTTGTAGGAAACGGGTAGTAGGTACGCGTCTTCCTCGGCTACGGTTTGGCAGTATTCAATGGCGGCGCGTTGCGAATAACCTTCCACGCGTTTGACGAAGCCCCAGAGGGCAAACTCGACAAATAAAGCGGTACCGATACCCAGTACCAACGCTCCTCGCCAGGTTTGCTTGCGCGCCAGGAAGTGAACGCCTACAATAGTAATTAGGATCGCCCAAACCCCCGCGAGTCCTTCCCAGCCGGACCAAACGACCTCCGCTTGTATATTGGCTAGGGCGAAGGGGTCATTCTGCATCAACCCCTCTAGAATACTTCGCTCTTTAATCAAGACGGGGATGGCAATAACCACCGCTCCAATGATCATTCCGACCACGGTAATCGCTACCCGAACGAAATATCCTACCGCTCTTTCTTTGGTGTAAGCCCGGTATAAGGTCAGAGCCGCCATAAAGGATAAGGGGAAGTAGCATAGCGAAGAATAGTGCACGATCTTCGACTGTACCACCGAAAAAAGGACCAAAACGACCCAAAAGAGAATCATCATCCACACCCGCATATCGCCCATGCGGCGGCGGGCTTGATAGGGCTTAAATAAACTTCCCAGCGCTAGCAGAGAAGTGGGAAAGACCCCCAATAGCAAGACCACGGCATGATAGCCCGGAAAGCCGCCGTGTCCGGCGTCTTCGGTTTGAAACAAACGGATTTGGTATTCGATAAAAGTCTCTACAAACCAAGGCCCATTCATCAGGGTTTCAATGCCAAACCAAAGCCCCACGGGGATCAGGGTGCCAAAGCCAAAAACGATCAAACCGCCGGGGCGAATGATGCGTCGAAACTCTTTGGTGGTCCAATAAATGCTCAAGACGAGCCCCATGATGAGCCCCGCCACCGGCCCTTTGGCCAGAATGGCTAAACCCAGCGCAATACCTCCTAAAAAGAGGAAGCGAAAGCGGTTGTTATTTCCGTATTTCCGTCGCCAATAGGCCCGGATAAAAGCGCAGAGACTTAAGAAGATCAGCAGATTAAACCACGGATCAATGATGCCGGAGTGGAAGTAAAAGTGTGGCAGAATAGCCCCTCCGTAGGCTAGAACCCAAAACCAGGCGAAGGTCCGGTCACCAATGCGGTAGCCAATATCGTAGAGCGTTGCGAGGGTAAGGAGCCCGGCAATGGCATTGGGTAAGCGAGCGGCAAATTCGTTGATGCCAAACACCTGCATGGACAGGGCTTGAAACCAGAAAAACAGCGGTGGTTTTTCCCAGAACGGGGTAAAATTGATCTGTACCCGCAGATAATTACCCGATTCGATCATCTCGCGAGCGCATTCGGCGAAATTGACCTCATCCCAATCGAATAGGTGTACTTGTCCGAGGAAGGGAACAAAAAAGAGGATTCCCAATCCCAACAGAAATAGTTGGTCTTTTTGATATTGATTCATGCTACCATTGCTCACTTTCCCCGGCGGCCCATTTGCGCAATTGTTGGAGGGTAGCGCGCATGTCTTTGGGCATTTCTGCGGAAAACGTCAACCGTTCGCCATTGGCGGGGTGCGTGAACGTTAATTTTTGTGCGTGTAAACTTGTCCTTTTTAGCAAGGGCCGCTCTTCTTCTCCTTTTCGTAGCCGGTACCGCCGACCCTTGATTTCGGAGACGTAAAAGCGATCTTTTGTGCCGTAATAGGGGTCCACCAGAAGGGGGTAGCCGATATGGGCCAGGTGCACCCGAATTTGATGGGTACGCCCGGTCAATAGGTCGATTTCCAGCCAGGCGGCACCCTGGAAAGATTCGAGCGTTTTATACTTAGTATGCGCCGCCTTTCCCTCCCCGTGGTGGACGATCATCCGTCCCGGTTTGGCCGGGTGGGGGAGTAGGGGTGCGGTGATTTCACCCGCCTCGGTGCTCGGAACACCTAAGACAATGGCTTGATAGATCTTCTCGATAGTTCGGTCCCGAAACTGAGCGTTGAGGTCTTTATGCGTCGCTTCATTCTTGGCGAAGCAAATGATCCCGGAAGTATCTTTATCGAGGCGATGAACCGGTGCTACCCATTCGCGTTTTTCCCGCAAGACCTGGGCCAGGCTGGCTAGACTAGCGTCGTACCGATCAGGAACCGAAAGCCAACCAGCGGGCTTCGATAGAACGAGCAGATGCTCGTCTTCAAAAAGCATTTCAAATCGATTCTTCGCCACGATCAATCGAGATTTTTAAAGCGTTTTTTACCGCGGGCATAATACTGCCAAACAATACTTTTAGGATAGATTCCCTCGCGGTTTGGTTCGGGCTGAATGGAGATCCGTTGGATCTTTTCGTAATAATATTT
>JBCDIO010000595.1:0-3354 GCA_038748815.1 Bacteroidota bacterium | reverse complement strand
CGTAATGCGGTAGAAGTTAAGTTTAAGGATACCCGCGTATTGGTTAACTTAAATCAGGTGACCGGGATTGCCTACGAAAAAGGAGAACGGGTGAGTGAGAATAAAGAGCAAAAGTTAGTAGAGAAAGCTTGGGCCTTTTTCTGTAACGATGCCTTTTGGCTCAATGCCCCAGCCAAGGCTTTCGACCCGGGAACCGAACGTAGCCTGGTGACCCTCAAAGATGGCCGCCAAGGACTAAAAGTCAAGTACAATACCGGTGGCGTTACTCCCGGCGATGCCTACGTATGGATTCTGGATGAATACAACCGCCCCGTAAGCTATAAAATGTGGGTTCAGATCAGCCCTGTTGGCGGTATCGAATTTAGTTGGGAAGATTGGGTAGAACTATCTTCGGGTGCTCAAATCTCTACTACCCATAAAGGAATGCTGGAACTAAAAGTAACGAACCTGAAAGATGGTCAGCGTTGGTCCGATTTGGGACTGACCGAAGACCCCTTGGCTCCTTTATTCGAATCGTAAAACACTGGATGATGTATACAACGAGTGTTATTTATCGCGGAGAATTGCATACGGAGGCTAAGCACTTACGCTCGGGGGATCAGCTACAAACGGACGCCCCCGTGGATAACCAAGGTAAAGGGGAAGCTTTTTCTCCTACCGATTTAGTAGCTACGGCTTTGGGAACCTGTATTCTCACGATCATGGGTATCAAAGCTCGGGATAAGGGGATTGATATGGTCGGGGCGGAGGCTCATGTCACCAAAAAGATGGGGTCTAATCCCCGTCGGATTGTCCGGCTAGACGTACAGGTAAATATGCCAGCTAAAACCTACAGCCCCGAAGAAAAGAAGCTTTTGGAGAAAGCAGCCCACTATTGTCCAGTAAAGAATAGCTTACACCCAGACCTGGAAGAGCACATCGAATTTGTTTGGGCCTGATCGTGTTTAAATTCCTAGTAACGGGCACTATTTGGGTGTATATTTGCGATTCTTAGTATCTTAGGAAAAAGACTCGGAACCCACATGAAGCCCGCTACGAATATGGTAGAATTGGTCAGAAATCTGGCCCCTGCTCGACTGTTAACCCAAGCCGATAAAGAATTCTACGTCCCCATATACAGTGATGTTTTACGAAAATTGAGGTATCAATTAGTTGTTAGTCAGTCAAAAAAGGAGACGTATTACACCTCTGGGCAATCCGGAACAGGTAAGACCACTGCCCTCAACTTTCTTCCTAATACCAATTTAGAGGATCAATTTGCCGTTCATTTCTTATACGGTAATGAATTGTTCGATTTGAGTGACGTCGATATCATCGACGTCTTGCTGATGATTTGCTACGAGCTAATCAAAGGTAAGCCTAAGTTGGAGAATCAGTTTACTGAATCCCTCAACCGGATCCGCGACAAAAACGAAGGTATTCTGGAAGAAACCACCGTTGTAGATGATGGCTCCACGACGAGTGGGGGAGCCTCGCTAAACTTAGGACTGGGAAATTCTCCAATTAGCAGTTTCTTTAAGCTCTTTAAAGTAGGTGCCGACTTCTTCACTAGCCTCAAACTGGATAAGAAATACCGACAAATCACTCGTCGAGCTTTTGCTTTTCAAAAACAGGATCTGTTGGCACTAACCAACGAGATTATTGAAAGTTATTTGCTCGAGGTAGCTCCGGGGAAAGAATTACTACTCATCTTCAACGAGCTGGATCATATCAAGCAACCACAGCTGATCACAGAGCTATTTATCACCAATCGATACCTCTTTGAAGAACTACGCTGCAAAAAAGTAATCTCCGTACCCGTCATGTTGCTGGCCGAAGAACGTTTCACCCGTCCCATCGACTTCTTCGGTTTAAAGCTGACTCCCAATCCTTTAATCGATGAGTTGACTCCCGAGAATAAGGAACGGATCGATGATAACAAAGATCATCTGCGAAAGATCATTCAAAAGCGGATTGCGGAAGACCAGGAACTGATTACCGAAGAAGCGATTGATTATGCAATCAATAAATCGGGGGGGATCATCCGGCAGTTTATTTCGATTGTACACAATGCTGCGGTTAAGGTCGGCCTGACGGGAGCCAATCGAATCTCTCTCAATGATGTAGAGGAAGGAGCTTCCACCTTCCGTCAAATTCTAGAGCGATCTATTATCTCTCAGGAGAAAATCGCCATTCTGGAACAAGTCCGGACCGAAAATCGGCCGAATGCCCAAGACGAAGAAGCATTCATCGAGGCACTGCTCGGCAATCAAATTCTGATCTATCAGAACAACCCAAACTAGTATCACGTAAATCCGCTCATCGAAGAGACGGTAAAGATCTATGCAGCAAAATCCAATCGATAAGCCGCAAAAGTATCTCTCTAAGAAAGCCTTCATTCAATATCAACGCTTTCTGGATAGCCTGTCCTTTCTACAGGCTGGATTTCCCTATTTAGCCCTGATTGGCGTTAGTCATTCGGATTTGGGAGAATCGATCATCCTGGATCTAGAGGAAATACTCCCACATTATTCTCTCGCCGTTGATCTAACAACGGAACAGGATATTTATCGTCTTTTTCTTTCCGAAATGCCTCCTCCACAACCCGTTCTTTTGATTCCGATGTATCGGGCAACACACCTGGATAATAGCCAGCTGGCGGCCCAGTTGATCTTCAATCGGGATAATATCGTTCGCTTCAATTTACAAATGGTCTTGGTGGTCGAAGATGAACTGTTTGATACCATTCAACGAGAGGCCTACGATTTCTTATTTGTAGCCAATTTTGCCCAGGTCTTTACGGATCAATCCAAATCGATCCATAAAGACCTGCAGGGGGCCGAGGTTGATAGCGAAGATTGGCAGCATTACCTACGTCAAAAAAAGCAGTTCGAAGACTATGAGAAGAGCGGCAAGTTTACTACAGGAAACCTGCTTGGCGTGCTGATTGATTATGCCAGTTCAGCCTTTCGGGTGTCTAGACTGGACGAAAGTTTAGACTTATTCAGGCAAGCACTCGAGGTTGCCCAGCAGGAGGGTGATCGCGAGATGGAGGCCCGCAGCTTGGTGCGTATTGCGCTGATCTACCGAACTTGGGGAGACCTACCCACTGCCCGGCAATACTTAGAAAAAGCCAAAGAGATTTTTGCGGAAATTAAGGATGAAAGCGGCTTAGGATCTAGCCTTTCAAATCTTGGGATCATTCTTAGTGATATGGGCTTACTCGAAGATGCCAGTAAAAATCATACGGAAGCCTTGGGAATCTACGACCGCCTCAATCATCCCATTGGGAAGGCAGATAACCTGATTAAAATGTTGTAAAGCGGCTTTGAACTTTCCTTGCTCTTTAAAGATCAACCCCAGATTATTCAGGTT
>JBCDIO010000594.1:0-3356 GCA_038748815.1 Bacteroidota bacterium | reverse complement strand
GTGCCGTTAAATTTTCCGGAGGCTTACGATGTCGAAGATCCCTACGATGCACTTTTGGTCGATTTGGCTAAAATGAAACACTGGGAATTAGCACCAACCAACGCGGGCCGCTTACTAGAGGCCGGTGTTGACATCTGTTTGACTACACACGGGTTAAAAAAGCCTAATCAATTTCTGAATCACCTACGGAAAGCCGTCCAGCACGGACTCGCGAAAAACGCAGCCATCAAGGCCCTAACGCACACCCCCGCCAGCTTGGTCGGGGCATCGGAGAAGCTTGGTAGCCTGGAAAGTGGAAAAGTGGCCAGTTTCTTTATAGCCGATGGCGATATTCTGGAAAAAGGCAGTCAGGTGATGGAATCGTGGGTACAAGGTGAGCAACTGGTGATTAAGAAAGCTGGTCCGGATCAACCTACCGGTAACTATCGCCTGAGTGTGGGCCGCCGAAGCTTCAACTTAGAGGTAAAGGAAAAAGGCAGTGCTTTTGGTATGCAGATTATTGTGAATGATTCCACCAAGGTCAAAGTGAAATCCACCCTAGATGGTGATCGAATCACCCTTTCGTTTACGCCAGAAGGCGAGGAGGGTATGTTGCGTCTGAGTGGTACCATGGGGGAAGAATCGTGGACCGGTAGAGGTCAAATGGCCAACGGTACTTGGACGAGTTGGAACGCCAGCTATCAGGGGCCTCTCGAAGAGGATAAAAAGAAGCAGAAAAAAGAAACACAAGTAGACCTGACGAACCTTGGGCCTGTTGTTTATCCCTTTTCTGGCTACGGTCGGGAAAAGGTGCCGACGGCAAAGACCTATCTAATCCAAAATGCCACCGTTTGGACGAATGAAGCCGAAGGAATTCTGACCGAAACGGATGTATTGGTCCAGAACGGAAAGATCAGTGCGATTGGTAAAGATTTAGGTGCAAAAGGGGCCATCGTAATCGACGGAACGAATATGCACCTAACCGCAGGAATTATTGATGAACATTCACACATCGCCATTTCTCGAGGGGTCAACGAAGGGACCCAGTCCAGTTCGGCGGAAGTGCGCATCGGAGATGTGGTCAATTCAGAAGATGTGAATATCTATCGCCAATTAGCGGGTGGTGTTACCACCTCTCAATTGTTGCACGGTTCCGCAAACCCCATCGGAGGGCAATCCGCAATCATCAAACTACGCTGGGGGTACACCCCGGAAGAAATGAAGTTTGAAGGCGCTGACGGGTTTATCAAGTTTGCCTTAGGAGAAAATGTGAAGCAGTCCAATTGGGGAGATAAATACAATACTCGCTTCCCACAAACCCGCATGGGGGTAGAACAGACGTTCGAAAATTACTTTACCGAAGCCGAAAAATACGCCGCCAAGAAAAAAACGGGCGAACCATACCGGGTCGATCTAGATCTAGAAGCAATTCAAGAAATCATTGAGTCGAAGCGCTTTATCACCTGCCACTCTTACCAGCAGTCAGAGATCAATATGCTCATGAAAGTAGCAGAGCGGCATAATTTCCGGGTGAATACCTTTACGCACATTCTGGAAGGATATAAGATTGCGGATATCATGGCGGAGCACGGAGCCGGTGGTTCTAGTTTCTCGGATTGGTGGGCCTACAAATTTGAGGTGTATGAGGCAATTCCTTACAACGGTGCTTTAATGCATAACGAAGGGGTGGTGGTAGCATTCAATTCGGATGATGCAGAAATGGCTCGCCGACTAAATCAAGAGGCCGCGAAAGCAGTCCTATACGGTGGGGTTTCCGAAGAAGAAGCCCTTAAGTTTGTCACGCTAAACCCGGCCAAGCTTTTACACATCGACGATCGGGTAGGAAGTATCAAGGTGGGCAAAGATGCCGATATCGTTCTTTGGACGGACAATCCTTTATCTATCTACGCAAAAGCGGATAAGACCTTTATCGATGGGATCAAATTTTACGATCGGGAGGAAGATCTGAAGATGCGGGATCAAATACGGGAAGAACGAGCACGACTCGTGCAAAAAATGTTGAATGAAAAATCCGGTGGAGGGGCCACCCAAAAGGCTAAAGGTCGACGGGAGATGCAATACCACTGCAATGACATTCATGATGAAATGGGAACTTTAAAAACAACACGCTATTATGGACAAGATCGTATCTATCACCGTCACTAAATATATACTAGGGTGTTTGCTGCTTTTGCCCCTTTTCGGGCTAGCGCAAAATGTCCCGGCACCACCACAGACAGAAGGGGTGGTAATTAATAATGTAACCCTGCACATAGGCAATGGCAAGGTCGTAGAACGGGGCGCCATTGCCTTCAACGACGGAAAAATTGTGTATGCAGGTACTAGCTCTGGTTGGAACGGCAACGAAGAATTTAAGCAGATAGATGGTGCCGGTAAGCACGTTTATCCCGCCTTAATTGCTCCTAACACTCAGCTTGGATTAATTGAAATTGGTGCCGTTCGGGCCACGCGCGATGCCGCCGAAACCGGCACGTACAATCCGCACGTACGATCATTGATCGCCTACGATACCGATTCGGAAATTATTCCGGTCGTTCGGAACAAGGGGATCGGTTTGGTACAAGTAACGCCCCAGGGTGGTCGCATTTCTGGTACTTCGAGTATCATGACCACCGATGCTTGGAACTGGGAGGATGCGGCTTATTCTATCGACGAAGGTATTCACTTGAGCTGGCCTCGTTTGTATTCTTACAACTGGCGCGAACGGTCGTTGAGTAAGAATAAAAAATACGGAGAGCAAGCCGCGGACTTGAAAGCTTTTTTACAGGATGCGCAAGCCTATGCCGCCGTCTCTAACCCTACCGAACCGAACATCAAAATGGAAGCGATGCGCGGTCTATTTGACGGAAGCAAGCAGCTATATCTACACGCTGATGAGGTAGAGGCTATGGAGACTGGTATTTTACTAGCTGAAGATATGGGTATCCAAAGGATTGTGATAGTAGGAGGTCGTGATAGTTGGATGAATGGCGATTTCCTCAAAAGCCATCAGGTACCCGTGATTCTGGGTGAAGTACAAGCCTTACCGGGCCGGACCGACTTTGATGTAGATCAGCCTTTTAAAACCCCTAAAATGCTGGCGGATGCGGGGGTAGATTTCTGTCTGAGTGTCAATGGGTTTTGGCAACAATGGTATTTGCCATACCAGGCCGGGCAAGCCGTTTCTTACGGTCTTGATCCAGAACGGGCGATTGCTTCTATTACCGGCGATGCCGCTAAGATTCTAGGAATTGGTGACCGCGTTGGTACACTAGAGGTTGGAAAAGATGCGAATATCATGATTGGTGATGCCCGATTCTTGGACATTCGGTACTCCAACGCAGAAGTACTATTCATCCAGGGACGCGAAGTAGACT